>CAZONS010000401.1:0-3113 GCA_964581195.1 uncultured Thiobacillus sp.
ACCTCAGCGATTCCGCCGAGGAAGCCGCCCATCATGCCCGCCAGGTGGGCGAAAAACTCCGCGAGACCCTCGCCCTCCCCTACGATCTTGGCAGCAGCGAATTCCACTGTACCGCCAGTTTCGGCGCCACCCTGTTCCATGGCCATGACGACAGTATCGACACGCTGCTGAAACAGGCCGACCTGGCCCTCTATCAAGCCAAGAACGCAGGCCGCAACACCCTGCGCTTCTTCGATCCCGCCATGCAGGCGGCACTGGACGAACGCAGCAGCCTCGAAGCCGAACTGCGCCGCGCCCTGAAGCGGCGCCAGCTGCACCTGCACTATCAACCCCAGCTCGACAGCCGACGCCGCATCATCGGCGCCGAGGCCCTGCTGCGCTGGGAGCATCCGGAACTCGGCGGAATCCCTCCCGATGTCTTCATCCCGCTGGCCGAGGAAACCGGCCTGATCGTATCCATCGGGCAATGGGTGCTGGAAACCGCCTGTGCCCAGATCAGGGCCTGGGCCGACAGGGCCGCCACCCGCGAACTGCACCTGGCGGTCAATGTCAGCGCCCGCCAGTTCCGCCAGCCCGGTTTCGTCGACGTGATGGAGCAAATGCTGCGGGAACACGCCATCGACCCCAACCGCCTCAAGATCGAACTCACCGAAAGCCTGGTGATCGACAACGTCGGCGAAAGCATCACCCGCATGCAGGCGCTGAAGGATCTCGGCGTCGGCTTCTCCATGGACGATTTCGGCACCGGTTATTCCTCGCTGTCCTACCTCAAGCGCCTGCCGCTGGACCAGCTCAAGATCGACCGCTCCTTCGTCCGCGATCTCGCCCACGACCCCAACGACGCCGCCATTGTCCAGACCATCATCACCATGGGCCGCACCCTCGGCCTCCAGGTCATCGCCGAGGGCGTGGAAAGCGAGGCGCAACTGGAATTTCTCGCCGACCACGGCTGCCATGCCTACCAGGGTTTCCTGTTCAGCAGACCGGTGCCGATACGGGAGTTCGACCGGATGGTCGCCGCGTGACCCGGCATCGGAACATCACTCGCCAGGCGCGGGGAGGGCCGACAGGATGCGGCTATTGAGCTGGAACATCCAGTGGGCGCGCGGCCTCGACGGCCGGGTCGATCCCGCGCGGATCGCCGCGACCCTGCGCGACATCGGCGACTTCGACCTGATCTGCCTGCAGGAAGTCGCGGTCAACTTCCCCGGCCTGGCCGGCAGCCAGGGCGAAGACCAGATCGCCGAACTCGCCGGCCAGTTGCCCGGCTACACACCGATCTACGCCCCGGCCACCGACCTCCCGGACGGCCAGGGCGGACGCAAGCTGTTCGGCAACGCGATCTTCTCGCGCTTGGCCATGGGCCAGGTCTGGCGTCATCTGCTGCCCTGGCCGGCCGACCCGGCCACGCCGAGCATGCAGCGGGTGCTGCTGGAGGTGGTGGTGAACGCCCCTTGCGGCCCGCTGCGGGTGATGACCACGCATCTGGAGTACTACTCCGGAAGCATCCGCGCCGCTCAGATAGAAGCCATCCGAGACCGCCACGCCGAAGCCTGTGCCCATGCGCGCGCGCCGCGCCAGGGCGAGGGCGAGGAAGGCGGCAGTTTCGAGGTATTTCCCCGCCCCGCCAGCGCCCTGCTCTGCGGCGACATGAACTTCCCCGCCTCCGCCCCCGAACGCGCCCGCCTGCTCGCCCCCTACCCCGACGCCACCCCGGCCTTTCGCGATAGCTGGGAAGTGCTGCATGGCGACGCGCCGCACGCGCCAACGGTGGGCATCCATCCGGTCGACTTCGTCGATGCGCCCGCCTGCTACGACTTCATTTTTCTCACCCAGGACCTGGCGCCGCGACTGCTCGCGCATGGCGTCGACCGGGAAACGACCGCATCGGACCACCAGCCGGTGTGGGTGGAACTGGCGGACTGAGGCTCAGCCCAGCTTGTCGTCGGCGATGTGGTAGTGCGGGTCGGACGCAACGTCGAGTTCCACCATGTCCTTGGCGTTGGTCAGCAACTCCAGGCAGTCCGGGCTGAGGTTGCGCAGGTGCAGACGCTTGCCGGCCTTGCGGTAGCGTTCCGCCAGGGCGTCGATGGCCTCCACCGCGGAATGGTCCATCACCTTGGCGTGGCGGAACACGATGACCACCTCGTCCGGGTCGTCGGCCGGCGTGAACAGCGCCTGGAAATTGGCGGTGGAGGCGAAGAACAGGCTGCCGTGCAGGTTGTAGATCTTCCAGCCCCGCGCGTTGCGGCCGATCTTCACCTCGATCTGCTTGGCGTGCTGCCAGGCGAACACCAGCGCCGAGATGATGACGCCGGTGACCACCGCGATGGCCAGGTCGGTGAACACCGTGATCAGGGTCACCGTCACCACCAGGAAGGCGTCGCTACGCGGCACCCGACGCAGGGCGGCGAGGCTGCCCCACTCGAAGGTCTTCTCCGACACCACGAACATCAGGCCAATCAAGGCGGCGAGCGGGATCATCTCGATCCAGTCGGATAAAAACAGGATGAAGCTGAGCAGGAACAGGGCGGCGGCGACACCGGAGAGGCGCTGGGTGGCGCCGTTGCCGACGTTGATCATGCTCTGGCCGATCATCGCGCAGCCGCCCATGCCGCCGAAGAAGCCGGTGACCACGTTGGCCGAACCCTGCGCCACGCACTCGCGGTTGGGCATGCCGCGGCTGTCGGTCATTTCATCGATCAGATTCAGGGTCAGCAGCGATTCGATCAGGCCGATGGCCGCCAGGATCAGACTGTAGGGAAAGATGATGCGCAGCGTCTCCCAGGTCAGCGGCACGGCGGGGAGATGGAATTGCGGCAGGCCGCCCTCGATCGAGGCCATGTCGCCGACGGTCTTGGTATCGATGCCGGCGTAGATCACCAACAGCGAGACGACGACGATGCCGGCCAGGGTCGATGGCACCGCGCGGGTCAGGCGCGGCAGCAGATAGATGATGGCCATGGTCAGCGCGATCAGGCCCAGCATGGCCCACAGCGCCATGCCGCTCATCCAGTCGCCCTCCGGCGTCTTGAAGTGGCCCAGTTGCGCCAGGAAGATCACCACGGCGAGGCCGTTGACGAAACCGACCATGACCGGAAACGGCACCATGC
>CAZONS010000402.1:0-3099 GCA_964581195.1 uncultured Thiobacillus sp.
AGTTGGCGGCATAGGCTTCGGCCAGGGCGGGATTGCCGCGCAGCAGCAGCAGGTTTTCCGCGTTGCGATACTGGGCGGCCTGGGTGAAATTGAAGGAGCCGGTGATGACGATGGCGTCCGCCGTGCCGGTGTCGATGATCATCACCTTGTTGTGCGCGGCGGCATGTTCGGCGTCCAGCCAGAGCGGCATGCCCTGTTCCCCCAGCCAGCCGACCAGGCTGGTGGCGCCGCGTTCGTGTTGCACCGGGTCGGCGATGATCCGCACGTCGATGCCGCGGCGGTGGGCATCGACCAGGGCTTGCGCGATCCCCTTGTGGGTCAGGCTGTAGGCCTGGACCAGCACCTGCCGCCTGGCTTTGCGCAGGGCCTCGATCACCATGCCGGCGGCATCGTCGCCAGGCGTGAATGCCACCTGGACGCTGCCTTCGAGGTTCAGTTGCAGCGGTTCGCCCGCCCCGGCCTGGACGGCGGCGAGGAGCAGGACGACACCGCACAGCCGGCGCGGATTCATGCCTTGCGTTCCAGCACCGCCGCGAAGAAGCCGTCGGTGTTGTGGATGGCGGGATCGAGGCGCAGGGTGTCGCCCATTTCCAGATCGATGTGCTGCGCGGCCAGGATGCCACTGACGGGAATCAGGGCATGGTCCGGGTGCGCGGCCAGGAAGGCGTCGACGATGGCCTCGTTCTCTTCCTCCAGCAGGCTGCAGGTGGCGTAGACCAGGCGACCGCCCACCTTCAGCAGCCGCGCGGCGGACTCCAGGATGGCGGCCTGCTTGACCGTCAGTTCCGCGACCGACTCCGGACTTTGCCGCCATTTCAGGTCGGGGTTGCGGCGCAGCGTGCCCAGACCGGAGCAGGGCGCGTCGACCAGCACGCGGTCGAACTTTCCCGCCAGACGCTTGATCTTGGGGTCGCGCTCGTGGGCGATGAGTTGCGGGTGGACATTGGAGAGTCCGGATCGCGCGAGGCGCGGCTTCATGTTGTTGAGCCGCTTTTCCGAGACATCGTAGGCATAGAGACGCCCGCTGTTGGCCATCAGCGAACCCAGCAGCAGGGTCTTGCCGCCGGCGCCGGCGCAAAAGTCGCAGACCATCTCACCGCGCCTGGGCGCCAGCAGCAGGCCCAGCAACTGACTGCCCTCGTCCTGAACTTCGACCGCCCCCTCGATGAACAGGGGATGCTTCTGCAGCGCCGGTTTGCCCTGTAGTCGCAGTCCCAGCGGGGAATAGGGGGTCGGCGTGGCGGCCAGTCCCTCCAGGGCGAACATCCTGATCACGTCGTCGCGCTGCATCTTCACGGTGTTCACGCGCAAGTCGAGCGGCGCCGGGCGATTGAGCGCCTCGGCCAGCAGTGGCAGGTGGTCGCCGAAGCGGGCCCGCAGGCGCTCATGCAGCCAGTCGGGCAGTTCCAGTCGCACGGCCTCGGGTTGCGTCGACAGGTCGGCGGATTTCATCTCCTTCAGCCAGACGAGTTCGTCGTCCTTCACCGCGCCCTCGAATTGCCGCATGTTGATGCCGCCGTGTCGCGCCAGCCAGGCCAGCAGCAAGCGGCGCGGCGTCGCCGGCGCGGCGATGACCTGAAGGCCGCGCAGGCGGCGCAGGACGCCGTAGACCGCCTCGGCGATGAAGGCGCGGTCGTGGCTGCCCATGGCGTGGTCGTTGCGAAAGGTGTAGGAGAGCACGGCATCGGCCGGGCGTTCGAATTCGAGCACCCGCGCAAGGACGTCGAGGGTGACCGCCAGGGCGGGCAGGGCGCCGGCATCGGGCGTCTGGCGATCGTGCGCGCGGCGGGGTTTACGGGAAGTGCTCATGGCCTGATTCCATCGGATAGGAGAAAGTCGAGAAAGGTGCGCGCCACCACGGTGCGTTGACGACCGGCGGGGTAGACGGCGTACCACTGGCGGCGGATGGGAAAGCCCTCCGCCGAGAGGACGGCGAACTGGCCCGGGGCATGCAGCGCCAGCGCATGGCGGGAGACCACGGATATGCCGAGGCCGGCCAGCACCGCCTGTTTGATCGCCTCATTGCTGCCCAGTTCCATGCGCGGCGTCAGCTGCAGGCCGTGGTCGGCGAACAGACGTTCCACCGCCTTGCGGGTGCCGGAGCCGGGTTCTCGCATCAGCCAGTGTTCCTCGGCCAGTTGCGCGAGCGGAATGTTCTTCTTGTGGGCCAGCGGGTGGTCTGGCGCGGCCAGGACCACCAGGGGGTTGTCCAGGAAGGGGATGGCGGTGACCGCCAGGCCCTCGGGGGGCTGCCCCAGGATGTAGAGGTCTTCCAGACCGGTGACCAGGCTGGTCAGCACCTGTTCGCGGTTGGTGACGCGCAACGAGGACTTCACGCCGGGATGCCTGCGGGAAAAGTCGCCCAGCAGGCGCGGCATGAAATAGCTGGCGGTGGTGATGGCGACGATGCGCAGCGAGCCGCCGGTGAGGCCCCGTCGGGCGACCAGGGAAAGCTCGTAACGTTTCATGGAGCCGAGGATTTCCCGCGCCATGGTCACCAGTTCCTGGCCCTGATCGGTGAGTCTGACTCGCTTGCCGCTCTGCTCCAGCAGGGGGTGGCTGACGGCCTCGGACAGTTTCTTCAGCTGCATCGAGACGCCCGGCTGCGACAGGTGCAACTCCTCCGCCGCGCGTGACAGGGAAAGATGGCGGGCGACGGACTCGAAAACCTGGAGTTGTCTGAGGGTCAGATGGAGCATGTGCGGATTATCCTGGAAACCTCGGTGGACCGCTCCTTGGCTCTTGTGAGGTCGTCTGGCCGCGTTGCTCCCGATCGGATATCACGCGTGAGCCGGCCCCGTGCGTGGTCGTCATGAAGCCGGCTGACAGGCTGAGCAGACCTTGCCGACGGAGGACCGTCAAGCACGGAACGGGGGGTGGGAAAGCGGTCGGCGCGGGGAGTGGGGCGTTGCCTCAAGGGGTGTCCTTGGGTTTGGATGTATAAGTTAATGATTATGGCGACTATTAGTAATCATGAGTTTTTCTTATGCTACGTCATCGCTATAGTTCGCCCCATTCCGAACAGGGGTTCAGTCGTCAGGGGTCAAGGCCTCGTCGTATCGCGTCCCTGGAATAGTCCGATCACGTACAAGCGCATCT
>CAZONS010000403.1:0-3090 GCA_964581195.1 uncultured Thiobacillus sp.
GGGCGTCTACCAGTTCATGCCGCGCTGGCGCGCCGGCCTGCGCTATGACCGGCTCGACAGCGGCACGGTCGATTTCGGCCTGCTGCCGCTGCCGACGAGTGACTACAGCCCGAGCAAGTGGAGCCTGATGGCCGATTATTCACCCAGCGAGTTCTCCCGCTTCCGCCTGCAACTGGCGCGCGACCGTTCCATGCAAGGCAGCCCGGACGACACCCAGGTCACCCTGCAATACAGCCACAGCCTGGGCGCGCACGGCGCGCACAGGTTCTGATATTTCTCCCCTCCCCCCACGGGGGAGGGGCCGGGGGAGAGGGAACAGCGGTCAATCGACCGTCAACGCCGGATTCGGCGGCTTTCCCTCACCCCGGCCCTCTCCCAAAGGGAGAGGGAGAATGTCCACCCTAAAGGAACCGACATCATGCTGAATCGACTGCTGTTCATCGTTCTCCTCCTGGCGGCCCAGAGCGCCCAGGCCGCACTCGATGTGCTCGCCTGCGAGCCGGAATGGGCGTCGCTCACCCGCGAACTGGCCGGCGACCTGGCGCGGGTGACGACCGCCACCACGGCGCGGCAGGACCCGCACCACATCGAGGCGCGGCCGTCGCTGATCGCCCGCGCCCGCAACGCCGACCTGCTGGTATGCACCGGCGCCGCGCTGGAAATCGGCTGGCTGCCGTTGTTGCAGCGCGAATCCGGTAACCCCGGTATCCAGCCGGGGCGGCCGGGCCACTTCGAGGCGGCCGCCTTCGCCCGCCTGCTGGAGCAATCCGGCGTCGCCGACCGCGCCCTGGGCGACGTCCACCCCGGCGGCAACCCGCACCTGCATCTCGACCCGCGCAATCTCTCGGCCATCGCCCACGCCCTGGCGCGGCGCCTGGCGACGCTGGACCCGGCCAACGCCGGCCAGTACGCCGCGCGCGACCAGGCCTTCCAGCAACGCCTGGGTGTGGCCATCGGCCGCTGGGAGAAGGAGGCCGCTGCGCTGCGCGGCCTGCCGGTGGCGGTGCAGCACCGCGGCTTCAGTTACCTCGCCGCCTGGCTGGGGCTGGACGTGGTGGCCGACCTGGAGCCGAAACCCGGCATCGAGCCTTCCGTGTCCTCGCTGGCCGGCCTGCTGCAAGGGCTGAAGGCGCGGCCGGCGCGGCTGGTGCTGCGCACCCCCTACCAGTCGCCCAAGCCCGCCGAGTGGCTGGCCGCGCGCGCCGGCATCGAGGCCGTTGAATTGCCCTACACGGTGGGCGGCTCGGCGGCGGCGAGTGATCTGTTCGGCCTGTTCGACGACACCCTGGCAAAGCTGAAAGGGGGGCTGAAATGAGGCGACCTTGTAGCGCCGGCTTCCAGCCGGCGTCTTTCCCCGACGTTTCCGGAGGCCCGTTTGCGTTGAAACAGGACGCCGGCAGGGATGCCGGCGCTACAGGGGGGCGCCATGAATCTGCCCGCCCTTGAACCCGGCATCCTCCTGCCCGCCTTCGTCGCCGGGCTGCTGGTGCTGGCCAGCCACGTGCCGCTGGGGCAGGCGGTACTGAAGCGCGGCATCGTCTTCCTCGATCTCGCCATCGCCCAGATCGCCGGCCTCGGCGTGGTGGTCGCGCATGGGCTCGGTGGCGAGGGCAGCCCCTGGCTCACCCAGGCTGGCGCGGTTACGGCGGCGCTGTTGGGCGCGCTGTTCCTGCACCGCATGGAGAAGCTCGCTCCGGCGCGGCAGGAGGCGATCATCGGCGTCACCTTCGTCGCCGCCGCCAGCCTGGCGCTGATCCTGATGAGCCACGACCCGCACGGCGCGGAACATCTGCGGGAACTGCTGGTGGGCCAGATCCTGTGGACCACCTGGAGCGACCTCGTTCCCCTGGCCGCGGTCACGACCCTGGCGCTGGCGGCGTGGTACGGGCTCGGCTGGCGCGACTCGCCCTTGGCCTTCTATGCGCTGTTCGCGGTCACCATCACCGCCTCGGTCCAGGTCGTCGGCATCTACCTGGTGTTCGCCAGCCTGATCGTGCCGGCGCTGGCGAGCGGCGAACGCCTCGCGCGCGGACTGGTCATCGGCGCCACCGGTTATGCTGTCGGCCTGGCCGCCTCCGGCCTGTTCGACCTGCCCTCGGGCGCGGCCATCGTCCTCGCCCTGGTGGCGGTCGCCGCCGCAACTTCGTCATTCAAGAGAGACCCGCATGCGTAAACCCCTCGCCGCCCTGCTGCTGGCCCTGGCCCTCCCCGTCTCGGGCGCCGACTACAAGGTGGGCGACCGCCTGGCCGACGCGCCCGCGGCCAAATCCGCCCACAAGACCGCGAGTTGGGACGACCTGCTGCCCAAGGAGTGGGATCCGATGGCCGCGTTCAAGGGCATCGACCTGGACAAACTCGACGACGCCGACCCGCGCGCGATGGAGGCGCTGGACAAGATGCGCCGAGCCTGGGACGCGGCGCCGGTGAATCCGGCCATCGACGGCCGCGACATCCGCATTCCCGGCTTCATCGTCTCGCTCGACGGCGGCCCCAACGAGTTGCGCGAGTTCCTCCTGGTGCCCTACTTCGGCGCCTGCATCCACGTGCCCCCTCCCCCCGCCAACCAGATCATCCATGTGCTGCCGGACAAGCCGGTGAAAGGGGTGAAGAACATGGAAGCGGTATGGGTCAGCGGCCGCCTGAGCATCGGCCACACCGATTCGCCGATGGGCAAGTCCGGTTACCGGATGCGGGCGCGGGAGGTGGTGAAGTACAAGGAGCGCTGAGTGGCGGCGACCGGGATGCTCAACCCTGCAGGCGCTCGGTCAGCACGATCAGTTCCTCGACCATCACGGCCACCCGATCCCGCAACTCGGGATCCTTGATCTTGCCGGCCCTGCCGAAGGCCTTGGCGGGCTCGCTGAGCACCAGCATCTCGGGCAGGACATGCATTTTCAGGTCACCGAGCACGTCACGCAGGTGGCTCATGCAGTGGAATGCGCCGACGTTCTGTTCCGCCGCGCTCATCAGCAGGACCGGCTTGTTCTTGAAGGGATGGGCCATGTCCGGATTCACCGGCGGCGCCACCAGCCACTCCAGCGTGTTTTTCAACACGGCGGGAATGGAGCGATGGCGCTCCGGCGTCACGAT
>CAZONS010000404.1:0-3077 GCA_964581195.1 uncultured Thiobacillus sp.
GCGCCCGCATCGAGGGCGACCAGGGCGTCACCGTGGTGGAAGCGGCGGTGCAGGCCATGCGTCAGACGCGCGCGCAGGTGGAAACCATCGCCGGCCACATCGCCGTGCTGAACGAGCGGCTGCACCAGATCGGCGACATCACCAATGCCGTCGGCGAACTCGCCTCGCAATCCAAGATGCTGGCGCTCAACGCCTCGATCGAAGCCGCCAAGGCCGGCGACGCCGGCCGCGGCTTCGCCGTGGTGGCGGAGGAAGTCCGCGACCTCGCCGAGCAGTCGCGCCAGGCCACCACCCAGGTGCAGGGCATTCTGGTCGAGATCCGCAACGCCGCCGCCCGCGCGGTGCGCGCGGTCGAGGAAGGCAACGAGCGCGCCGACCGCGGCGCCAGTCTCGCCGACCGCGCCGGCGAAACCCTGCACGGCCTCAACCAGGTGATCCACGACACCGCCCTGGCCAGCCAGCAGATCGTCGCGGCCGTGCGCCAGGAGGCGGCGGGAATCGACCAGATCCGCATCGCCATGAGCGACATCAGCCAGGTCACCAGCCAGTTCGTCGCCGCCACCCATCAGACCGAAGCCGCCACCGACCAGCTCACCGACTATGCCGCCCTGTTGCAGAACATGGTGAAACTGTTCCGGGTCGGCGGCGCCCGCTTCGACTTTGACCGCGCCCGCACCCTGCACCGCACCTGGGTGGCGCGGCTGGATGCCTTCCTGGCCGGGCGCGAGACCTTGAGCGAGGAAGAAGCCGTATCGCACCATCACTGCCAGTTGGGCCGCTGGTACGACAGCGAGGGATTGCAGCGCTATGGCCACATTCCGGAAATGCACACGCTGGAGGCGCCACACCGTGAACTGCACGAACTGATCCACGACGTGGTGGAACAGCACAACAACGGCCGCCACCCCAACGCGGCCCAGGTCATGGCGCGGGTACGCACACTCTCCGCCCGCATCGTCGAACTGCTCGACATCATCGAGAGCAAGAGTCGGCAGTCCGAGAGCCGCGGAGGGCCGGCCCGATGACCCCCCGCCCTGAAGCCACGCGGCCGCCAGTCGCCCCGCCCCGCGCCCTCGCCTGTACGGGACCGGCGGTCTTTTCCGGGAGACGGCGGTGATCCGTGTGGACAATCTCTCCATGCGCGGCAAACTGGTCGCCGTGCTGGCCCTGCCCCTGATCGCGCTGTTCCTGTTCACCGCCCATGCGATCTGGCAGGAAACCCGACAGCACACCGGGATTGCCGAACTGGCGCGCGCCGGCACCCTGTCGCTGGCGATCGGCGATCTGGTGCATGCGCTGCAGGCCGAGCGTGGCCGTACCAGTCTGTTCATGGCCAGCCAGGACGACCGTTACAAGGCGCATCTGCTCCGGCAACGCCTGGCCACCGACGAAGCCTGGCGCACCCTGGCATCCGTCGAGAAACATGCCGCGAAAGCCAATCCGGCCCTGTCGCAGAAGTTGTTGTCCGAACGGCGGGAGGAGCTGCTGCGGCTGCGCGACGAGATCGATCGGCGGGTACTGCTCGGCCCCGGCGCCAGGGAGCACTACGACCTGAGCATCCACGCCCTGATCGGCGTGCTCGAAGATCTGGCCACCCATACGCCGGATGTCGAGGTCACCCGCCAGTTCGCCGCCTATCGCTGGCTGATCCAGGCCAAGGAAGCCGCCGGCCAGGAACGCGCCGAGGGCACCCGCATCCTGGCCGCCGCCAGCGCGAAGCTGGATGTACGCATGGTCGAGCTCGCCGCCCGGCAGAGCCTGCTACTCGACCAGTTTCAGTCGCAAGCGCCCGAGAACCTGCGCCGCGCCTGGCGCGATGCCGAACAGGCCGCTTGCGTGCGTGCCCTGCCCGCGCTGCGGGAAGCATTGCGCGGCAGCCACGCGCTGCCCCGCCCCAGCGCGGAATCCTGGTTCGAGCAGACCAGTTGCCGCATGGAACGCCTGCATGACGTGGAAATCGCCTATGCCCGCCATCTCGCCAGCCTCACCGGCGGCCTGGAGGCGGCCAGCCGCGTGCGCCTGATCCTGATCGTGCTGGCCGCGCTGCTGCCGATCCCGTTCAGCCTCTGGCTGATCGCGCGGGTGGCGCGCAACGTGAGCGGCCACTCGCGCTGGCTGCTCACCGCCATGCACGGCATCGCCAGCGGCAATTTCAACGTCTCGCTGCCGCCGAGGAGCCATGACGAACTGGGTGAACTGGCGCAGGGCCTGGACGCCCTGCGCGATCAACTCGCGCGTCTGGTCGACGATCAGCGGCAACAACTGCAACGCGAACGCGAGATGAGCGCGGAACTGGAACGGCACGGCCTGGAAATCCAGCATTTTGCCCAGCGCATCGCCGCCGGCGACCTGGTCGGCCGCCTGCCGGAAGGCGACGACACCCTCGGCCGCCTGGCAGGCAGCCTCAATCACATGGCTGAAGGCCTTGCCGGCCTCGCCGGACGAGTGCGTGAAACCGGCGCCACCCTGCTGACCACCGTCAGCCAGATGCAGAGCGCGGTGGCCGCGCAATCCTCGGGGGCCAGCGAGCAGGCCGCCTCGGTCAACGAGACCATGACCACCCTGGAGCAGATCCGCGCCACCTCCGGGCAAACCCTGGAGAAGGCGCAACGCCTCGGTGAGATGGCGGAACGGGCGCGCAGCGAGGGCGAGCACGGCCGCCGCGTGGTGGAAGCGAGCATCGTCGGCATCACCGAGGTCAACCTCAAGGTGGATGCCATCGCCCGCACCATCCTTTCGCTCAACGAACAGACCCAGCGCATCGGCGAGATCACATCGGTCGTCGGCGGCATCGCCCGGCAACTGCGCCTGCTCTCCCTCAACGCCGCGATCGAGGCGACCCGCGCCGGTGAAGCGGGCCTCGGCTTCGCCGTGGTCGCAGCGGAAGTGAAGCAACTCGCGGAACAGTCTCAGGCCTCCACCGAGCAGGTGCAGCATATCCTGGAGGAAATCCGCCACGCCACCGACCGGGCCGTCATGGCCACCGAGGACGGTGCCAAGGGTGTCGTGCATGGACTCGAACTGGTGCACCGCGCCGGCGAGGCGATTCGTGGCCTGGAGAGCGTGGTGCGCGACAC
>CAZONS010000405.1:0-3031 GCA_964581195.1 uncultured Thiobacillus sp.
AGGCGCGCGAGTTCGACCCGGACGTCGAGGTGGGCGAGTACATCGAAGAGCCGGTCGAGGCCGTGGATTTCGGTCGCATCGGCGCGCAGGCCGCCAAGCAGGTCATCCTCCAGAAAATCCGCGATGCCGAGCGCGAGCAGTTGCTGAACGACTTCCTCGCTCGCAACGAGTCCCTGGTCTCCGGCACCATCAAACGCATGGAGCGCGGTGCGGCCATCGTCGAATCCGGCCGCATCGAGGGCCGCCTGGAAAAGGATCAGATGATTCCGAAGGAAAACCTGCGGGTCGGCGACCGCGTGCGTGCCTACATGGTGCGCGCCGAGCGCGCCGCGCGGGGGCCGCAGCTGGTGCTGTCGCGAACGGCGCCGGAATTCATCATGAAGCTGTTCGAGCTGGAAGTGCCGGAGATCGAGGAGGGCGTGATCGAGATCAAGGCCGCCGCGCGCGACCCCGGCATCCGCGCCAAGATCGCGGTCAAGTCCAACGACCCGCGCATGGATCCGCAAGGCGCCTGCATCGGCGTGCGCGGCACCCGTGTGACGGCGGTGACCAACGAGCTCAACGGCGAACGTGTCGACATCGTGCTCTGGTCGCCCGATCCCGCCCAGTTCGTGATCAACGCGCTTTCCCCCGCCCAGGTCAGCAGCATCGTGGTGGACGAGGAAAAGCACGCCATGGACGTGGTGGTGGAAGCGGATCAGGTCGATGTGGCGATCGGTCGCTACGGCCAGAACGTGCGCCTGGCGGCTGAGATGACCGGCTGGGACATCAACATCCTGTCGGTGGACGAGGCCGAGCAGAAGCACGAACAGGAGGCATCCAGCATCCGTGAGATGTTCATGGAAAAACTGGACGTCGATGAGGACGTGGCCGATGTGCTGGTCCAGGAAGGCTTCTCGACACTGGAAGAAGTGGCCTATGTGCCGCTCGCGGAAATGTTGGAGATCGAGTCCTTTGACGAGGACACGGTCAATGAATTGCGCTCGCGTGCTCGCGATGCGCTGCTCACGGATGCCATCGTCCACGAGGAAGAAATGGAATCCGCCGCCGCCGACCTGATGAGCGTCGATGGCATGGATGAGGAAACCGTGGCTCTACTCACCGCCAACGGCGTGAATACGGCCGAGGACCTGGCCGATCTGGCCGTGGACGAGTTGATGGAACTCGTCGGCATGGACGAGGAACGCGCCAAGGCGCTGATCATGACAGCGCGGGCGCCCATGCTGGCGGGCGACTGAATGGGGGTAGCATGAACGTCGAACAATTCGCCACTGAACTCAAGGTTGCGCCGGCACTGCTGGTGGAGCAGTTGAAAGCCGCGGGCGTGGCTGTCGGAGGGGCGGGCGATGAACTTTCCGACCTGGACAAGTCTCGCCTGCTGGACTACCTGCGGGGCAAGCATGGCGGTGCGCAGCCGAAATCCAAGATCACTCTGACGCGCAAGCAGACCAGCGAGATCAAGACTGCGGACAGTAGCGGTCGCACCCGCACGGTGCAGGTCGAGGTGCGCAAGAAGCGCACCCTGATCAAGCGCGAGATTGGGCCTGGCGAAGCGCCGGTCCAGGACAAACCGGCGGAAATCGCCGATCTGCCCGAGGTCGTGGACGTCGCGCCCATTCCGGAACCGGTCGTCGAGACCGCTCCCGTCATGGTTGAGGCGGTACCCCCGGCTCCCGAGCCGGAGCCCGAAGTGGTGGCCGAGGCCGTGCCCGAGGTGGAGATCGCGCCGGAACCCGAAGTGGAAGTCCCCTCCGAGCCCGTCAAGGAAGCGGTCGCGAGCGAGTCCGAGACCGAGGCAGCCGGCGAACCGGTGGCCGCCGAGCAGAAACCCGCGCGTCCGGTATCCGTGATCGACGAAGCCGAACGTCAGGCTCGCGAACAGGAGGCCAAGCGTGCCGCCGCCCTGCGCGCGATCCAGGAAGCGGAACTCAAGGTCAAGCAGGAGCGCGAGGCCGCGCGTCGCCAGGCGGTGGCGGAAGCCAAGGCCGCCCGCGAGCGGGGTCCGGTGGTTGCCGCGCAGCCCGCTGAAACCAAGGTCGCCGAGGTGAAGCCGTCGGTGAAACCGTCGGTGAAGCCCAAGACCGAGAAATCCGTCGTCAAAAAGGGCAAGGAAGAGCCGGCCAGCGGCAAGCGGCCCGGCCTGCGCACCCGCGGTGCCGTGGAAGGCGACGGTTGGCGCTCGCGCAAGGGGCGCCATCACAAGGGCGATCACGAACAATCGCAGCCGATGCAGGTCGAGGCCGTGGTGCGTGAAGTCCTGGTGCCTGAAACCATCAGCGTCGCCGATCTGGCGCACAAGATGTCGGTGAAGGCGGCCGAGGTGATCAAGGCGCTCATGAAGATGGGCTCCATGGTCACCATCAACCAGGTGCTGGACCAGGACACCGCGATGATCATCGTGGAAGAGCTGGGCCACATCGCCAAGCAGGCCCCCATCGACACGCCCGAGTCCTACCTGGAAGACGAGGTGCTCGACAAGGAAGTGGAACTGCTGCCGCGCGCCCCTGTGGTCACCGTCATGGGTCACGTCGACCATGGCAAGACCTCGCTGCTCGACCGCATTCGCCAGGCCCGCGTGGCCGCCGGCGAAGCGGGCGGCATCACCCAGCACATCGGCGCCTATCACGTGGAAACCGCGAAGGGCATGGTCACCTTCCTGGATACTCCCGGTCACGAGGCGTTTACCGCCATGCGTGCCCGTGGCGCCAAGGTCACCGACCTGGTGATCCTGGTGGTCGCGGCCGATGACGGCGTCATGCCACAGACCCGTGAGGCCATCCACCACGCCAAGGCCGGCAATGTGCCGGTCATCGTCGCGGTGAACAAGATCGACAAGCCGGGCGCGAGCCCGGAGAAAATCCGCCAGGAAGTCTCCAACGAAGGCGTCGTGCCGGAAGAGTGGGGTGGCGACGCGATGTTCGTCGATGTCTCGGCCAAGACCGGCCAGGGCATCGACAACCTCCTCGACGCCATCCTGTTGCAGGCGGAAGTGCTTGAATTGAAGGCCGCGGTCGACGCCCCCGCCAAGGGC
>CAZONS010000406.1:0-3030 GCA_964581195.1 uncultured Thiobacillus sp.
GATGGCGTTGTAGAGCAGCGCCAGGCTGCGGTTGCCACGGGTCAGCTCCGCGGTCTGCTCCGCCACCCGCCGTTCCAGGTCGCCGTGGGAACGCGAGACCGCCTCGGCCATGGTATTGAAGGCCTCTCCCAGCTTGCCCAGTTCATCGCTGCCGAGATGCGAGGTACGCGCGGAGAAATCGCCGGCGGCGATACGCGAGGCACCCGCCAGCAACTCGTCGAGCGGGATCAGCACCCGTCGATGAATGGCATACAGGCCGCTGACCAGCACCAGGATGGTGAGCACCAGCGCCACCCAGAGGATGACGCGCAACTGGCGGATGCGCTGCTCGGTATCGGCCTCCAGCTGCGCCACCATCAGATTGAGCCGATCGACGAATGCGTCGATGCGCAGCAACAGCATGTTGTGCGCGGCGACCGGCCACGGCCCCGACGTCATCTGTTCTTCCAGCAGCGGCTTGAGTTGCCTCGACCAGGTCTCACGCACCTGGTCGTAGGTCGCCGCGAAAGGGCTGTCCGGCAGTCGCGCCAGCATGTTGGCCAGCGCGTCATGCTCCAGGGTGGCCTCGAAGTGGACGATCGCCTCGCGCAGGGTGTAGTGGTCGGTCACCTGGTTCTCGGCGTCGGAGAGGACGATGCTGCCCATGCGATGGCTGAGGCGGCGAAGGCTGCCGGCGATGTTGATGGCGCTGCCACTCCCCTGGACCCGCTCGGCGACGATGACCGAAATGGCCATGCCGCCGATGCCGATGGCGGTGACGACCAGGAGCGTCGCCCCCAGCCAGAGCATGATGGTGCGCTCGAACATGACATTCCAGAGTCTCTTCATTCATTTCTCCATGCCCTGCCGTCCACCTCGGCGGCGCCGGGGGATAGAGAGATACCACCATTGAATCATCTTGCCCACACTCGCCCCTTCAACCACGTGATTGCACATTGAATTCAACAAGTTGCCGGCTATCACCTATACCTCCTAGGTGGTATCCCCAGTGTTTCCATCGGGAATAGGCCGGCTACGCCCTGGTGGCGCGCGGTCATAGACTTGACTCAAGTCAAGGTCGACATACCCCGTTTTCTCCGGAGCTGAACGATGAACTCAACGCAAAGACACTGCATTCCCGAAATGCTGTCGCATCAGTCGCTGTTCCGCTGTCTCGATGCCGACCAGCTCGTCCTGCTCGCGCAGGGCGCGCAGGAACAGCGCCTGGACAAAAACGAATTTCTCCATCAGAAGGGCGAAACCCCGCGCGGCATGCATCTGGTCATAGCCGGCCAGATCAAGCTGATGCTGCCGAGCACGGAAGGCGTCGAAAAGGTCGTGATGATGGTCGGCCCGGGCGACTCCTTCGGCGAGGAGACGATCTTTCACGGCCGCGGCTCCCCGGTCACCGCGCAGGCCAACAAGGACAGCCTCCTCATCATGCTGGAGAAGCAGGCATTACGGAACACCATGCGTTCCAGCGCGATCCTGGCCGAGATGTTGCTGGCGCGCATGGGTGAACACGTGCACCAGCTGATCGAGAATCTGGAAACCTGCGTCCAGCGCAGCAGCACCCAGCGTGTCGCCCACTTCCTCAGCCAGCGGGCGCCGGAGCAGGCGATCAGCTACGACCTGGAACTGGACATGAACAAGTCCACCATCGCCTCGCAGCTCAACCTCGCCCCGGAAACCTTTTCACGGGTGCTGAACCGTCTGTCGCGGGATGGCCTGATCGCCATCAAGGGACGCAACATCACCTTGCGCAACCTGACCACGCTACGTTCCTTCGCGGGTTGAGCACACGGCGCCGGAACCGCCCCTCAGCGCCGCCCGGCCAATCGCCCCAGTACCGCCAGCGCCGCTTCCATCCGCGCATCCCACGGCATCGCCGCCGCCAGGCGCAGGCAGTTCCCGTATTTTTCCTGGGGCGAGAACAGCCGGCCGGGAGAAAAGCTGATGCCGGCGGCCAGTGCCTGTTCATACAGGGCCAGGGTATCGCGACCCGCCAGGAGCGGCTCCGGCAGTTCGACCCAGAGCACGAAACCGCCGGCCGGCCGTGACGCGCGCGTGCCCACGGGAAAGTAGCGGCTGATCGCGGCCTGCATGCGCGCCAGGTTGTCGGCGTAGACGCGACGCACCTTCAGTAGGTGGCGTTCGTAACGGCTATCGGCCAGATAATCGGCCAGCGCCAGTTGCGGCAGCGTGGCATTGGCCATCGTCCCCACATATTTAAGATGCTCCACCGCCTGGCGCCAGCGTCCGGGCACCACCCAGCCGACCCGATAGCCGGGAGCGATGGTCTTCGAGAACGAGGCGCAGAGCAGCACGTTGCCCTCGCGATCGTAAGCCTTGGCGGCGCGCGGACGCTCGCGGCCATGCGCGAGATCGCCATAGATGTCATCCTCGATCAGCGGGATGCCGCGCCCCGCAAGCAGCTTCACCAGCCTGGCCTTGTTCGCGTCCGACATCAGACTGCCGGTGGGATTGCTGAAATTGCTCACGATCGCCACCGCCTTCACCGGCCAGCGATCCAGCGCCAGGGTGAGCGCCTCCAGACTCAGGCCGGTATCCGGATCGCTGGGAATTTCCAGGGCCCGCATGCCCAGCGATTCGATCGCCTGCAGCGTGCCGAAAAACGCCGGCGTCTCGATGGCGATGATGTCACCGGCCTTGGCCACGGCGCGCAGGGCCAGGTTCAGCGCCTCCTGGCAGCCGTCGGTGATGACGATCTCGTCCGGCCCGAACTGGCAACCGGCATCGGCGGCGCGGCGGGCGATGCGCCGGCGCAGGGCTTCCTCGCCGGGTGGGAAGCTGTAGTGACTACCGACATCGTCGCTGCCGCGCAGGCAGCGGTTGAGCGAGGCGCGCAGCGCTTTCAGAGGCAACAGGTCGGGGTGCGGCACCGCCGCCCCGAACGACACCAGATCCTGGCGCTGCGCCTGGCGCGACAAACGTATCGCCAGCTCGGTGACGCTCACCGCGCAGGGGCCATCCGCGGCGGCGCTGGGCCGAGCGGTCGGCGGCGCGGATTCCGGATGCCGCGCGAAGAAG
>CAZONS010000407.1:0-3027 GCA_964581195.1 uncultured Thiobacillus sp.
GAACTCCGCGTTGTTCTTGGTCGCGCGGATCTTGTCGGAGAGGAATTCCATCGCCGGAAGGTACGCCCCGCGCAGGGCGGAGCAGTGCCTGCCGCAGGCAGGTGTGACCCCGAAGCGGGGCGTGGCCTGGAGGCGCTGACTCAGCCGCGCCGCATCGACTCGAAGAACTCCGCGTTGTTCTTGGTCGCGCGGATCTTGTCGGAGAGGAATTCCATCGCCTCCAGGTCGTCCATCGGGTAGAGCAATTTGCGCAGCACCCAGATCTTCTGCAGCACGCTGGCCTCGATCAGGAGTTCCTCCTTGCGGGTGCCGGAGCGGTTGACGTTGATCGCCGGGTAGACCCGTTTCTCCGCCATGCGCCGGTCGAGGTGGATCTCCATGTTGCCGGTACCCTTGAACTCCTCGTAGATCACATCGTCCATGCGCGAACCGGTGTCGATCAGGGCGGTGGCGATGATGGTCAGGCTGCCGCCTTCCTCGATGTTGCGGGCGGCGCCGAAGAAGCGCTTGGGCTTCTGCAGGGCGTTGGCGTCGACGCCGCCGGTGAGCACCTTGCCGGAAGTCGGCTGCACGGTGTTGTAGGCGCGCGCCAGGCGGGTGATGGAGTCGAGCAGGATGACCACGTCCTTCTTGTGCTCGACCAGGCGCTTGGCTTTGGCGATCACCATCTCGGCGACCTGGACGTGGCGGCTGGCCGGCTCGTCGAAGGTGGAGGCGACCACCTCGCCCTTCACCGTGCGCTGCATCTCGGTCACTTCCTCGGGGCGCTCGTCGATCAGCAGGACGATCAATTCGGCGTCGGGGTAATTCGCGGTCAGGGCGTGGGCGATGTGCTGCATCATCACCGTCTTGCCGGATTTGGGGCTGGCGACGAGGAGGCCGCGCGAGCCCTTGCCGATGGGGGCGACGATGTCGATCATGCGCCCGGTCATGTTCTCCTCGGCCTTGATCTCGCGTTCCAGCCGGAACTGCTCGTTGGGGAACAGCGGCGTCAGGTTCTCGAACAGGATCTTGTGCTTCAGGGCTTCGACCGGGCCGCCGTTGGCCTTGTCCAGTCGGGTCAGCGCGAAATAGCGCTCGCCGTCCTTGGGGGTGCGGATCTCGCCTTCGATGCTGTCGCCGGTGTGCAGGTTGAAGCGGCGGATCTGCGAGGGCGAGATGTAGATGTCGTCCGGGTTGGAGAGATAGGAGGTGTCCGGCGAGCGCAGGAAGCCGAAGCCGTCCGGCAGGATTTCCAGCACACCGCCGCCATAGATGCTCTCGCCGTTCTTAGCCCTCTTTTTCAGCAGCGCGAAGATGAGTTCCTGCTTGCGCATGCGGTTGGCGTTCTCGATGTTGTCGGCTTCGGCCATTTCGAGAAGCTGGCTGACGTGCAATTGCTTGAGTTCGGATAAATTCATGGCGTATGGGGGGCGGGTTTCTGCACCAGCGGCGAATCGCCGGCGGCGGAAATACAGGGGGGGGAGGGAGAGTGGCGTCCGGCAGAACACCGGACGCGGCAAAGCTAGCGGAACTTAGATGTTGCTGTCAACAAAGGCGGTGAGCTGCGACTTGGAAAGCGCGCCTACCTTGGTGGCCTCGACGTTGCCGTTCTTGAAAATCATCAGGGTGGGGATGCCGCGAATGCCGTACTTGGGCGGGGTGGCCTGGTTCTCGTCGATGTTCAGCTTGCACACCTTCAGACGCCCCGCGTATTCCTTCGCCACTTCATCCAGGATCGGGGAGATCATCTTGCAGGGACCGCACCAGTCGGCCCAATAGTCCACCAGGACGGGCATGGGAGACTGCAGGACTTCCTGTTCGAAAGTGTCATCGGTGACGTAATGGATGTGTTCGCTCATTGTGGAACCTCGAGGGATGAGAATTGGGGGAGTGCCTGAATCGTCTTGGGGGTTGGCCGTGAATGGCCGGGGGCGGAATTCGCCGCTATCCTAGCGAAAAAGTCATAGCGAGGAAAGAATGACCTACGTCGTCACCGAGAACTGCATCAACTGCAAATATTCCGACTGCGTGGAAGTCTGTCCGGTGGATTGTTTCCACGAGGGGCCGAACTTCCTCGCGATCGATCCGGAGGAGTGCATCGACTGCTCCCTGTGCGTGGCGGAATGCCCGGCCGAGGCCATATTCGCGGAGGACGACGTGCCGGACGACCAGCGTGATTTCATCGCGCTCAATGCCGAGCTGGCGAAGCTCTGGCCGGTCATCACCGAGAAAAAGCCGGCGCTGACCGATGCGGATGCCTGGCTCGGCAAGCCCCACAAGCGCGAATTGCTGGAGCGCTGAAGGTGCTCGGGGCGGATGACGCGGGCCGTCACTTCGCCTTGCTCTCCGCCGCGATCAGTTCGTCGAGCACCTTGAAGGTCCGCGGGTTGCCACCGGTCAGATAGGCCGAGGTGGTGTACTTGCCGTTGACCACGAAACCGGGGACGCCGCTGAGCTTGAAGGCGTGGGTCAGCTGCTGGGCGCGCATGGATTTGGTTTCGACCGCGAAGCTGTTGTAGGCGGCGGCCAGTTTCTTGCGGTCGGCGCCTTTCGTCACCGCCCAGTCGAGGAAGACGTTCGGCGGATTGAGGTCCATGCCCTCGACATGGATGGCGTGAAAGACGTCGTCATGCAGCTTGTCCAGCAGGCCGGCCGCCTCCAGCGCGTAGTAGGCGCGGGCGAGCGGCATCCAGCTGTCGTTGAGGACGCCGGGCACGCGCTTGAACACCACGTTCTTCGGCAGGGTCTTCAGCCAGGCGTTGAGTTCGGGCTCCAGGTGGAAGCAGTGCGGACAGCGATACCAGAAGAATTCCAGCACTTCGACCTGGCCACGTTTGACCGAGGTCGGTTGCGCGGGAACTTCCACGTAGTCCTTGCCCCATTCCAGGGCGGCGGCGGGCGCGCTGGCCAGCAGCAGGGCCAGTGCGAGCGGGGCGATCATTTTCAGCAAGGCGGGACTCCGGTGCGGTGGGTTGACGATGGGGCAAGACGCTAGCGGCCCGTGGGTTCCTTGAACAGGCGGGGTTCGTAATCATGCGCCGCCAG
>CAZONS010000408.1:0-3013 GCA_964581195.1 uncultured Thiobacillus sp.
CCAGCCAGAGGCCGCCACCCTTGGTAAAGACGATGCGTGGCACCACGCGGCCTTCGCGCTCACGGGTCAGGCCGGCCATGATGCGGGCCATGTAGGGCAGGGAGAATTCCAGGTAGGCCGCCTGTGACAGCATGCCGCCCCAGGAGTCGAACACCATCACCGCCTGGGCGCCGGCCTCGATCTGGGCGTTGAGGTAATCGATGACGGCCTGGGTGGTGACTTCCAGGATGTGGTGCATCAGGTCCGGGCGCGCGTACATGAGGGTTTTCACCTCCTTGTAGGTATCGCTGCCGGAACCCTCGACCATGTAGCAGGACAGGGTGAAGGGGCTGCCGGAAAAGCCGATCAACGGCACGCTGCCGTCGAGGGCGCGGCGGATCTCCGAGACGGCGTCCATCACGTAACCCAGATGGTCGTACGGGTCCGGCGCCTTGAGATCGCGGATCGCCCATTCCTCGCGCAGCGGCCGCTCGAATTTCGGGCCTTCCCCTTCCGCGAAATACAGACCGAGGCCCATCGCGTCGGGCACGGTGAGGATGTCGGAAAACAGGATGGCGGCGTCGAGGTTGTAGCGCGCCAGCGGCTGCAGGGTGACTTCCGTGGCCAGACTGGGGGTCTTGCACAAGTCGAGGAAACTGCCGGCGCGGGCGCGGGTGGCGCAATATTCCGGCAGGTAGCGTCCCGCCTGACGCATCAGCCAGGTCGGCGTGTACTCGGTAGGCTGCCGCAGCAGGGCGCGCAGAAAGGTGTCGTTCTTGAGAGCGGTCATGATCGGGCCAGGAAGGAAAACGCCAGGCATTCTAACCGCTCAAGCGCCGCCACCGGCCGCCGAAGGGCCAGGATGTGTAGCGCCGGCTGGAAGCCGGCGCTACAGGTCCTGGTGGCGCCGGGCTGCCGCCGCCGCCTTGTGGAAGCGGCCGGCTTCGCCGAGCAGGCCGGCGGCGTCGAGCGCCTGCGCCTTCAGGTCCAGCAAGCGCGCTTCCAGATGATGCAGGCCGAAGCGGGCGAACAGATCGAGGGCATGGTCGAGATGCGGCAGCGCGTGGCGCGGTTGTCGGTGATGGGCGGCGACGGCGTAGATGGCCATGCCGCGCGCCTCGTCACAGGGCGACAACTGGCGCAGCCTGGCGAGAGCGGTTTGCGCGGCGGCTTCGTCCGGCTGATCGTTCAATCGGACACGCGCCCAGTAGCGCAGCAGTTCGGCCCACGCCGATTCGAGCGGATCGGTGGTCGTGCTCAACACGGCCAGGCAGGCTTCCGGCGCGTCGAGAAAGAAATGCAGCATGGCGTCAGGCGACAGGGCCAGGGCGGCCTCGCGCTCGCCTTGCAGGGCCAGGGTCCAGCCCAGGTAGCGTTGCCCCTCTGCCGACGCGGGCAACCAGGCGCGCGCACCCGCGACCCGCCCCCGCCAGAACAATGTGCTGCCGACCGCCCAGGCGGCCTGTTGCCTGGCCGCCTCGCCGGCGCCCTTGGCCAGGTCCGGCAGTTTCATGGCCGCGCGATAGACGTGGACCGGGCCCAGCCGGGCTTCGAGCGCCCGCCAGTCGGCAAAGGCGGCGGCGAAATTCAGCGGGACACCACCGCTTTCGCCGCGCCGGCTTCGAGACGGCCGATGACGCAGGCCTGCGGAAAGCCGTGCCGCGCGAACAGCGCCAGCACCGCCGCCACCGATTCGGCCGCGCAGGAGACCAGCAGGCCGCCGCTGGTCTGCGGGTCGCTGAGCAGCGCGCGGCGCCAGTCGGCTGGGTCGCTGGCCAGTTCGGCGGCCAGTTCCACCTCGGCGCCATAGCTGGCCCAGTTGCGCGTGCTGGCGCCCGTGGTATGACCGGCCCGCGCCAGTTCGGCCACGCCCGGCAGCAGGGGCAGGCGACCGAATTCGATATGGGTAGTGAGCGCGGAACCGCGCGCCAGTTCGAGTCCGTGGCCGAGCAGGCCGAAACAGGTGACATCGGTCATGGCGTGGACGCCGTCGATCTGGGCGAGTTCGGCGCCGGGCGTGTTGAGCTGGGTGGTGGCGGCGATCATCGCGGCATAACCGGCCGCATCCAGCGCGCCTTTCTTCAGGGCGGCGGAATAGATGCCCACCCCGAGGGGCTTGCCGAGGATGAGCACGTCGCCGTCCCGACCGCCACTGTTCTTCTTCACCCGCGCCGGATCGACCACGCCGATGCCGACCAGGCCGTAGATGGGTTCCGGCGCATCGATGGAATGCCCACCGGCGATGGGGATGCCGGCGGCTTTCGCCACCGCCTCGCCGCCCGCCAGGATCTCCCGGATCACCTCGGGCGCCAGCTTGTCCACCGGCATGCCGACGATGGCCAGCGCGAACAGTGGCCGGCCGCCCATCGCGTAGACATCGGACAGCGCGTTGGTGGCGGCGATGCGGCCGAAGTCGTAGGGATCGTCGACGATGGGCATGAAGAAATCGGTGGTCGCCACCACCGCCTGGCGCTCATTGAGCTGGTAGACGGCGGCATCGTCGCCATGCTCGATGCCCACCAGCAGATCGGGAAAGGCCGCCGCGACATGCGAGGCGAACGGGGTGCCCGCAAGAATCTTCTCCAGCACGTTGGGGGCGATCTTGCAGCCGCAACCGCCGCCGTGGGAGAACTCGGTGAGACGTATCGGAGAGGTCATGTGTATCGAATGAGTGTGAAGAACACGCGCCGTTCAGGCACGACGATTGCGCCAGCGCCGGGCCAGGACCAGCAGGAACAGGATGAGCGCCAGGGCGGGCCCGTTTCCCCAGCGCAGATAGGGGGTGTCGCCGGTCATGCCCTGCACCCGCCCTTCCAGCGCCCCCTGGGTGAAGGGTTCGAGCAGATTACGCACCCGGCCATGGTCGTCGATGATGGCGGTATAGCCGGTATTGTTGGCGCGCAACTGCCAACGCCCCGCTTCCAGCGAGCGCATGGCGCCGATCTGCAGGTGCTGGCGCGGCGCCAGGCTGGCGCCGAACCAGGCGTCATTGCTGACGTTGACCAGCAGGGTGGAATCGCGCGCGGCGGCGATG
>CAZONS010000409.1:0-2998 GCA_964581195.1 uncultured Thiobacillus sp.
TCGGCTTCGCGCTCAGCAACGTCCTCGCGCGACGTCTGAAATCCGCGCCCATCGCCATGCGCACGCTTTGGGTATTCGCCGGTGTGGTGACGATTTCCTCCGTGTATGCCATGGCGGAGGGCGCCACGCCCGGCGTCGCGCGCGCGCTCGATGGCGCGGGCTGGTGGCTGGTGGCGGCCATCGCCCTGGCGCTGCTGTTCGCCACCTTCAGCATGCAATACGGGTTGTCGCACACCCCCGCCAATCGGGCGGTCGTCATCCTCCTGGCGGAGCTGGTGGTGGCGGCGATCTCCAGTCGCTGGCTGGCCGGCGAGGTGATGGCCGCGCGCGAATGGGTCGGCGGTGGCATGATCGTCGCCGCCACCCTGTTTTCCGGAAGGATGGAAAAGGATGTCTGAACTGGTTTCCCTGCTGCATGCCTCGCTGCTGGTGGCCGATCTGGCGCGCGCGCGCGCGTTCTATGAGGGCGTGCTCGGCCTGGCGCCGAATCCGGCGCGACCCGACCTGAACTTTGCCGGCGTCTGGTATGACGTCGGCGCCGGCCAGATCCACCTGATCAACCTGCCCAACCCCGATCCGGTGGCCGGCCGCCCCGAGCACGGCGGCCGCGACCGCCACACCGCGCTGGGCGTGCGCGACTTCGCCGCCATGCGGGCGCGTCTCGATGCCGCCGGCCTCTCCTATACCCTCAGCCGATCAGGTCGGCACGCCCTGTTCGTGCGCGATCCGGACGGCAACGCGCTGGAACTGGTGGCCACCGGATAGCGCATATGGGTATCCCTCCTTCGGGGGATGGCTGGCATCCGGCGATGCTGCGATACACTCGAAGGCTGTCGCTGCATCCCCGGTCGATAGCAGATGTTCTGGTCGTTGCGCTTGGTCTTGTCGTTCGTGCTGTGTTTCGCCGCGCCCGCATACGCGGTGGAGACGCTGCGCGTGCTGGCCTGGCCGGGCTACGCGGATGCGGATCTGGTCAGGCGTTTCGAGCAACGCACGGGCAGCCGGGTCGAGGTCACCCTGGTCGGATCGGACGATGCGCTCTGGCGGATGGTCAGCCGGAATCGCGGGGCGGACTTCGATGTCCTCGCGGTCAACGTCGCCGAGTTGCAGCGTTACATCGGGCAGGGGCTGGTCGTGCCCATCGAGACGGGCGATGTACCCAATGTCAAGACACAATTGCCGCGTTTCCGTGATCTTGCCGCCATTCCGGGCCTCGTCCATGGCGGCAAGGTCTACGCCATTCCCTATACCTATTCGGACATGGGGCTGATCTATGATCGCAAGCAGATCCAGGTGGCGCCGGATTCCATCGGCGCCCTGTGGGACCCGCGCTACCGCGGCAAGGTGCTGGCCTACGACGGCGCTTCGCACAATTTCACGCTTGCCGCGCAAACCCTGGGTGTGACCTCGCCTTTCCAGTTGGCGGAGCGGGACTGGCCGCTGGCGGTGGATCGCCTGATCGCCCTGCGCCGCAACGTGCTGACCTTCTACGACCAGCCGGAAGAATCGGTCGCCCTGTTCATGGGGCGTGGCGCGGCCTTGCTGTTCGCCAATTACGGGACACAGCAACTCAAGCTGCTGCGCGAGGCCGGGGCCGATGTCGGTTACGTCCTCCCGCGCGAGGGCGCGCTGGCCTGGCTGGACTGCTGGGCGATCACGCGCGGCGCGCGCAACCGCAAGCTGGCGGCGGCCTGGATCGACTATCTTCTGGAGGCCGCGCCCAGCAGGGCCCTGGTGGAAAACCAGGGCCTGGCCAACACGGTCGCGTCGCCGCCCTACCATCGCGCCGGCGCTCGGCTGATCTGGCTGCAGCCGGTGGAGGACGTCGAACGCAGACGACGGTTGTGGCGGCGCATCCTGTCCGGAGATCGTGCCAGCAAGGTGCTGGCGCCGTGACACTCGGGATTTCCACCCGACTGGGGGTCCTGTTGGCGCTCATCAGCGTGTTCGCGGCGGGCCTGACCGGTTATGCCGCCTACGATATCAGCCGTGATCTGCTGGTGCGTTCGGCAAAACACGAATTGCTGACATCCACCCGCGTGCTCGCGCGCCGGATCGCGCTGACCCGCGAGGAGGTTTCCCGCAACCTGTCCATCCTCGCCACGCACCCGGAGGCCGCCACCGCCCTGCGCGACGCCGATCCGGCGGCGAAGGATCGGATGGCCGTCCTGTTCAGCGGCGTGATGCGGGCGAACCCGCGTTACTTCCAGGTTCGCCTGATCGCCGCGCGCGACTATGGCCGCGAATACGTGCGTATCGATCGTGATGGCGATCGTTTGATCAGGGTCATGGGCGAGGACCTCCAGGAGAAAGGTCATTACTCCTATGTCTTCGATACCTTGAAACTCGCCGCCGGCAAGACCCGGATGTCCCGCATCGCGATCAATCATGAGGATGGCGTTCATGCCGGGCGCGAGCAGCCCACCGTGCAACTGGCGACGCCGGTCGTCGGCGATGATGGGGTCACGCTGGGCGTGGTCGTCATCAGTGTCGACATCAATGGCATGTTTTCCCTGCTGGCCACGGACCTGCCCGGTAATTACCAGCTGTTCCTCGCGAACCGGCAGGGGGACTTCCTGATTCATCCCGATCCGGAACGGACGTTCGGCTTTGACAGGGGGCGGCGTGTGCTGGTCTCCGAGGAGTTTCCCGAGACCCGCGACCTGATCGAGGGCAAGGTCGAGCAGGTGCTGCTCGAAGCCAGGGAAGGACGCCATGCCGACGCCCCGGTGCTGGCCGCCTTCATTTCAGGACCGGTGCGGGTGGCATCCGATGAAACCCGGTTGATACTCGGTCTGGCGGAGCCTCTCGCCGTGGCCCAGTCGCATGTCGATCAGCTCGGGCAACTGATGGGGCGGATCGTGCTGGGCCTGTGCCTGCTCTGCATCCTGCTGGCCGTGGTGATGGCGCGGGCGATTACCCGTCCGATCAACAGCATGAGCGCGGCGGTGCAGGGTTTTGCAAACGGCCGGCGCGCCGATGGCCTGCCGTTGGCGCG
>CAZONS010000410.1:0-2987 GCA_964581195.1 uncultured Thiobacillus sp.
GGGAGTGATGTGGACTGCGGCAGAGAGGCGGGGCCCGCCAGCCGGCGGGCGACGGTCTCCGTGTAATCAGGTAGCGCCCCCGCCAGCACGGCATTGGACGTAACGAGTACGCAGCGGCACTCCATCGCGGTCTCGGCCAGGGCCGCCTGCAGACGCTCGCCGAATCGCCGGGCCTCGGCCAGGGCCTCGCGGCGCTGGGCTTCCGACGCATCCGGCTGCACCAGGGCTTGCGCCGCCGCGGTCTGCCCCCGTTTCCACAAACCGGCCGCATCCACCATGCCCACCGGGCGAGGCGCCATATGGAGGTGATAAGCGAGGGTCGACAGGGCGGCGGCGGGAAGGGACAGCAACACCACCAGCAACATGGCGCGGTAGGTCAAACAAGCTTCCTTTCGCGCAGGATGTCCTCGATGGCCTCGACCAGCCCCATGCCCTGGGCGCGGCGGCTCTGAATGGCGGCAAAGTCCTGATCGCTGGAGGAATACAACAGGAGCGAGAAGGGATCGAGCAGCAGGCGCCCTACCCCGGAGCCCATCGGCGAGTGGATGAAGACCTCGGAGAACTGGCCTTTCTCCGTGCGCAGGCTCATCAGCATGCGTTTCATGTGCTCGTTGAGGGACAGGCGCCCGGCCCGCTGCACGGTCTCGATGGACTCGTCCTTCTGGCGCAGGAGCATCAGCCAGTCCGCGTTCTCCAGGGCCGCCTGGGCGCCCGGCGTCTTGTAGTAGTCGTTCACGCCCTGAGTGGCCGTGGCGAAGGTCCAGCCGAACTTGCGGGCGGTACGGAAACCCGCCTCGATGAAGTCGCCGGCCATGCCGCCATCCAGCAGTTGCCAGGCCTCGTCCACCAGGAACAGGCCCCGGTGCTGGCCACGGCCCGCCGCCATTTCCCGCATCACCCGGTAGATCAGGGTGTAGAGCACGACGGACTGCAATTCCTTCTTGCCGTCCAGGGACTGGAGTTCCAGGACCACGAAGTCATTGCTCAGGTCCACGTTGGCCCGGCCATGGAACCACTTGCCATACATGCCATCGGTCGTGAACGGCAACAACATGAAGCCCAGGTCGCGGACGCGCGGGTCGCAGTTGCCCTCTTCGTCCTTGCAGCCGGTCTTGAGGTATTCCGCCACGTCGGTGACCGTGGCCTTGGCCGACTTCTCGTACCAGACCGCCCGGATGGCGATTTCGATATGGGATTTCTCGAAGTCCGAGACCGGTGTGCCGCGCGGCGTGAAGCCCCCGGGGGCGATCATCTGGATGAACAGGGGCTTGAGAAACTCCATGTCCTTTTCGATGTCCCCGACCATCGAAAAGGGATTGATGCAGATCACGGAGCCTTCGCTGAAATCCAGGAATACCCCGCCCATCAGTTCGCACAACTTCTGGTAGCTGCGCCCCTTGTCGATGATCCGCACACGCCGGCCCATGCCCAGGAAGGCTGTCGTGATTTCATTCATGAGCACGGACTTCCCGCTGCCGGAGGCGCCGGCAATGGCCACATTGAAGTTGCCCGCCGTGTTGTCGTGGAAATCGAACGCCATCAGCGCGCCGCGGCGCCCGCCGAAGAGCAGGGCCGGCGTGCCGGTGCCGGTCCATTCGGCGATCAGCGGTGCGGTATGCACGGCATTCGCCGAGGTCTTGGTCTGGATCCGCTCCATCGTGACCAGGTCCGAAGCGAACCCGGGTGTCATCGAAAGCGGCAGGCTGGCAAGCAATGCCTGGATCTGCATGAAGGTGTCGTTGACCAATTCGAAGCCGCGGGCGCGCCAGATGGCTCGTGTGGCGTGTTCTGCCGCATTCACCGTATCGGGCGACGAGAACAGCGCGATCTGGTGGTACATCTTCACGAGAAATTCGCCGCGCCCGGTCGCGGCCATGGCCAGTTGCCAATCGGCTGCCTTGTCGGCCCACTCGGGCATGAGCCGGCCCATGTCCGAGCCCTGCATCTGGGAAGCGCGGGCGCTCTTGGCAAAGGCCAATGTCTTCATGGCGTCCTGGTCGGGCACATGCACGCCCAGGGTGACCATGAAGGGACACGGATACTGCAAGGCCACCTGGAACTGGTCGCCCACAAGGCTTCCCGCCTGCCACAAGGCGAATTCCCGCGGATAGCTCTTTACCGACAGGAAGCGCACGGCGGCCGCATGCGAGCCATCCGCCTTCTGCAAACGGAGATGGGAGGGCCGGACCTGAATCACCGTGTCGCGGGATACCAACTGACCCCGCAAGTCGCGGGTTGGGTCGTAGGCCAGGGACGTCTGTTCGGCGCCGTTCAGACGATCCGGATTGAGCACCTCGGCGACGTAGTTCACCAGCTGGGAGGCATCCCACACGAAATTCTGAAAACCGCTCGCGGCCAGTGTGGCGCGCATCCCCTCCCGCAGGGTCAGCAGCTGGTCCAGCTTGCTGACATCCTGTGGACCGCCTGGCAGGGCGAAGGAGAAGACCAGACGATGCTGACGTAGCAGATAGGGGAAGCCGCGCACCAGGCTGGTGGAGGTTCCCTTGATGTAATGCGCGGCGCGCCTGCGGGCGCTGGTCCGGTGGATGTTGGTACTCCGCTGGACGCGGCCCTCGGGATCGACGTTGTCAGGATCGGCCATCCGCAGGTCACCATACTCGCGCAGCGTCGGCAGGATATTCGGGGAGGCAAAGAGGGTGATTTGCAGGCCCGTGCCAGGCGGACAGGCCGTGACGATGGAATGCAGCACGCTGGCCATCTCCTCATCGGCCCCCGACTGGGGGGCCGATTCCAGGACGAAGCCGATCGCTTCCTCGTTCACGAAGACCTGTTCATCCGGCAGATACGCCGAATACGGCAGCCAGGACGACAGGCGCGGGCGGTCTACCAGCGCGTTGAGCTTCCGCAGGGGATACGGCACGTAATCCGTCTCCACGGAGGACTGGCGCAGGCCTACCCGCGCAAGCAGGTCAGCGAGCATCTGCACGGCCCTCCCGTTCGGCAGGCGCAGCCGGCGCGGCCGTATC
>CAZONS010000411.1:0-2978 GCA_964581195.1 uncultured Thiobacillus sp.
CCGCGCCGCGATGAACATCGAACTCAAGCGCGGGCGCTCCGCGGTCAGCAAGTTCCTCGACCGCACCTATCGCGACACCGTCTGGAGCGCCTCGCCGCTGCACAACTGGCTGGCCGGGCAGAAGCTTCCCTATGTGATCGACAGCAATCGCGACATCCTGCTGCAGAACGCCTACGCCGGCCGGCCGCACACGCTGATCGTCGGCCTGGCCCGGATCGGCGGCACCGACTACCGTTTCAAGCTGTTCCACAACGATGGCGCCGGCTATCGCGAAATCGACCAGGAACAGGTCGACGTCACCCTGCCGGTACTGTTCAAGCCTCTGGGCACGCCGGTGCCGGAATCGCACTACATCGCCTCGGATGCCGACTTCGTCGATTACGTCACCGAGTTGATGGGTGGCTTCGGCATACCCGCGTTCGTGAAGCGGATGCGCCAGGGCAAGCGTTACCTGCTGCTCGGCCTGCCGCTGGCGCGCGACACCGAACGCATGGTGCTCTCCGACATCGTCTTCGGCCGCGCGCAGCCCGGTGGCTGGGCACTGCTGCCGAACGCCAACGAGAAGGAAAAACGCTTCCTGGCCAAACTGGGCCTGGAATGGATACCGGCGACGCCCGCCGATCTGATCGCCGCCACGGGCGCCGGCGCGGTGCTGGAGGCCGCCTGATGCTGGACTGGGACGACAAGGTCCACGCCCTGGGCGTGGACGAGATGGATGCCACCCACCGCGAATTCACCGCGCTGGTGAACCTGCTGGCGGAATGTGACGATCAGGATTTCGCGGCCCTGTTCGGGAAATTGCTGGAACACTGCCGCCTGCATTTCACCAACGAGGGCCGGCTGATGCGCATCTCACGGTTCCCGGCGCTGAACGAACACGAGGGTGAACATCACCGCATCTATGGCGACCTCGTGCAGATGCAGCGCGCGGTCCAGCGCGGTCGCCTGATGCTGCCGCGCGCCTTCGTCAAACAGGGGCTGGAAGCCTGGTTCAGCCTGCACCTCGCCAGTATGGACGCGGCGCTGGCCGCGCATCTCAAGCGCGTTGGCGCCGCCCGGGTGGCGATCTCGGACGGCCTGCCGGTGCTGTAGCGACGTTTTGTAGCGCCGGCATCCCTGCCGGCGACCTTGAATACAGCCGGCTGGAAGCCGGCGCCACAGCTGCGGCGAGCAGCCTGATCAGTCGTCGTCGTCATCGTCCGCCATCACCCTTCTCGGCACGGTGGCCGGGTCGGCGATGATGGCGCGATAGATTTCCACGCGGTCTCCCGGCTTCAGCGGCGCATCCAGCTTGGCCAGCTTGCCGAAGACACCGACCGCGCGTTCGGTCAGGTCGATTTCCGGAAACTGCCGCAGCAGCCCCGATTTGATGATGGCCTGCTCCACCGTGGTGTCTTCCGGCACCTCGATGCGCAGCCAGACCTGCTGGGTGGGTTCAGAGTAGGCGACGGCGATCTGCATGATGAGGACTCCGGGCGATCAGGCGGATGCGGGAAGAGCCGCCGCCGCGCGCGCCGCCAGACGGCGGTCGAGCACGCGCTTGCCGGCGAGCAGGAAACCCAGGGCGAGGAAGCCGCCGGGCGGCAGGATCATCAGCAGGAAACCCTTGTAGTCGGGAATCACCGTGGTTTCCAGGAAGGCGAAGGAAGCGCCCAGCAGCAGATGCGCCTGCGCGAACAGGGTGCCGCTGCCGAGGACTTCACGCACGCCCCCCAGCAGCACCAGAGCGAAAGTGAACCCCAGGCCCATCATCAGGCCGTCGACGGCGGCCGCCGCCACGGCATTCTTCGAGGCGAACGCTTCCGCGCGGCCGAGGATGGCGCAGTTGACCACGATCAGCGCGATGAACAGGCCGAGCACCTTGTAGAGATCGTGCGCCCAGGCATTCAGGCTCATGTCCACCAGGGTGACCAGCGTGGCGATGAACACGATGTAGACCGGTATCCGTACCTCGGCGCTGATGAAACGGCGCAGGCTGGATATCAGGATGTTGGAACAGACCAGCACGGCGGTGCTGGCCAGACCCATGCCAAGACCGTTGGTGGCGGAACCGGTCACCGCCAGCAGCGGGCAAAGCGCCAGCATCTGGGCAAAGACGACGTTGTTGTCCCAGAGGCCGTCCCGGGTGATGCGCGCATAGCTCATGGTGTGTCTCCTGCTTCATCGAGTAAGCGAGCTTTCTCGCGGACGAACAGCGTCAGCCCTCCCTTGACCGCCTTGACCACGGCGCGCGGGGTAATGGTGGCGCCGGCGAACTGGTCGAACACCCCGCCGTCCTTTTTCACCGCGAACTTCTCCTCGGGCGGGTCACCGAGATATTTGCCGACGAAACCATGGATCCAATCCCCCTTCGCCGGCTCGATCTTGTCGCCCAGACCCGGCGTTTCCGCGTGCTTGATCACTCGCACGCCGAGCAGGCGGCCGTCCTTGTCCACCCCCATCATGCAGACGATGCGACCGGCATAGCCGTAGCCCACCACCTGGAACACCACCGCGTCCACGCGGCCGGCGCGGCGGGCGCGATACACCGTCACCTCGCCCTCGGGCCCCGCCAACAGCACGGTGTCCTTGAGCAGGTCGTTGTCGTACTGGCCGGGCAGCACCTGGCTGAGCGACTGTTGCAGGTCGCGCGCCTCCGCCGCCGCGATCGCCGGACCGGTGGCGCGGGAAGCGAGCGCCAGGGCGGCGCTGGTGATCAGGGCGGCGACGGCGAGCAACGCGCCCTGGTAGCCGAGTTTTCCGCGCAGGGTTTCAAGCGTCATTTCACACCCTCCTTCGCCGGCACCAGGGCGCCGCCCTTGCGGTTGCGCCCGTAGATGCGCGGTTTGAAGTAACGGTCGATCACCGGGGTGGCGGCATTGAGCAACATCACCGCGAAGGCCACGCCTTCCGGATAGCCGCCCCAGGTGCGGATGATCCAGGTCAGCAGACCGCAGGCGAAGCCGAAGACGAGTTGGCCGCTGGCGGAATTGGGGCTG
>CAZONS010000412.1:0-2963 GCA_964581195.1 uncultured Thiobacillus sp.
CTGACGGCGAACTGAAAGTCATCGTCGGGGTTCGAAGGGGTCATGGTCTGAGTTTTTCGGTTATTCGTTTGCGGGCGGATGGACCATCGTAGCGGTGTCGCGTTCAGGCAAGCAGGGCCTCCAGGATGGCATCGCGGACGGCTTCCCAGCCCGGCGCGTGCGTTGCCAGCCCCCACCAGGCCAATGTGCCGACGCCGATCGCGGCCAGCCAGAGCAGTACGCAGTGGCGCGCCAGGGCCAGCGCCCGCTCGGCATTCACCGGCGCCGGGGCGTCGCCGTCGCCCAGGACCACACATTCGCCTTGCGCATCGGCGGGGCCTTCCAGGCGGATGCCGAGCACGGCGGCGCCGGCGGCCAGCGGCGGGCCGGCGTTGGCGTCATGCCAGGCGGGCGCCTGTTCACGCCAGCCCTCCAGCGCTCGCCGGGTGCGCCCGCGCGGCAGGCCGAGCAGGGCATAGCCGAGGGCGGCCAGGCGGGCCGGGACGATGTTGAGGCTGTCTTCCAGCCACGCCGCCGCCCAGGCCAGGGCCGGTTGGTCCGGCGCATCGTGCCGCCAAGCCGCCGCCAAGGCATGGGCGAGCCGGTAGAGCAGGGCGCCCGCCACGCCCGCGACGAGGAACCAGAACAGGACGCCGAAGACGCCGCCGGCCGCCAGCGCCTCGCGGCAGGCGCCGCTGGCGTCCTCGGCCGCGCGGACCTGTTCGTGCAGGCGCCTGAGCCCGAGCACGGCGGTCAACAGCAGAACCGCGACCGCCGCGCGCCAGGGTTCGCTCGCCAGCGCCGCCGGATCGAGCCATTCGGCGGCCAGCCAGACCGGCGGCAGCAGCAGCGCCGCCGCCATGAGGGCGCCGCCCAGGCGATCCATGCTCCGGGTGCGCCGCACCCACCACGCGGCCAGACGCTCGACACCCGGCAACGGCCGCCATCGAGTGGGCAGCAGCCAATCGAGCAGGAGGGCGAGCGCCAGCAGAGTCGCGGTCATGGCCGGGTCGCCCGCGAGGCTCCGCTACACTGCCGGCTTTTCACCCCGGCGCCGCGCTCATGGCCTTCCGCTTCCCCTCCGTTCTCGCCGTGTTCCTGGCCTTGGTCTGTTCCAACACCAACGCCGAGGTTGTGCAGCGCGACGACAGTGGCGTCACCCTGCGCCTGCCGGCGCCCGCCCGCCGCATCGTCAGCCTGGCGCCGCACCTCACGGAAAACCTGTTCGCCGCCGGGGCCGGCGGGCGCGTCGTCGGCGTGGTGGACTACAGCGACCATCCCGAGGCGGCGAAGCGCATCACCGGTGTTGGCGACTACTCCCTGCCGAACCTGGAAGCCATCGTCGCCTTGCGCCCCGACCTGGTGGTCGCCTGGCGTGGCGGCAACCCGGATGCCGTGTTGCGCAAGCTGCGCCGACTCGGCCTCAACGTCTACGAGACCGAACCCGGACGTCTGGACGACATCGCCAACAGCATCGAACAACTCGGCCGCCTGGCCGGCACGCAAGCCGTGGCGGAAAAGGCGGCGGCACGCTTCCGCCAGCGCCTGGCGGCCCTGCGCGCGCGCCACGCGGCGCGGCCGCCGGTGCCGGTGTTCTATCAAATCTGGCACCAGCCGCTGATGACCGTCGGCGGCGGCCAGATCATCAGCGACGCGATAAGCCTCTGCGGCGGCGAAAACGTCTTCGCCAGCCTCCCCGGCATGGCGCCCAGCGTCAGCATCGAAGCCGTGCTCGCCGCCGACCCCGAAGCCATCGTCGCCAGCGGCATGGGGCGCGACACGCCAGTCGGCCTCGAAGACTGGCGTCGCTGGACGCGCCTGAAAGCGGCGGCGCGCGGCAACCTGTTCTTCGTCCCCGCCGACCTCATGCAACGCCCCACCCCGCGCCTGCTCGACGGCGCCGAACAGCTTTGCCGGCATCTGGAGACGGCGCGCGGACGGCGCTGAAAGCAAGGTCATGGCAGGCTCAGGAGTAAACCCCAAGGACCGGATTCGTTCCGACCGAGGGGCACGATGGCGTAAATCGGCAACGGCAACGTATTGAGGCGCATCGGGAATCAAGCAGGAGGATCGGACGGCCGCGATTGTAAACGCCTGTTGTAAGCGCCGCAGATGGGGCGGAATCCGGGAATAATCGGCCATGCATGGCATGGCGGCAACACATGCAAAGCGTTACGCGAAGTGGGTATCGAAACGATATTGCCCAACCGCGCGTGCTTTGCCATCATCGCGCCGCTGAAAAATGCAAAAAAGAAAAACGAATCTCGGGAGGGATTCTTCGCTGTGATTGCTCACATCAATACCCATACCGTTCGGGCGGCTTCCGCGCGATTTGTTTCGCCGCAAGGGCCGCGCGAGACGCGCCGTCGTTCCGGACAAGTGTCCGCGTGGAAAGTCGTTGTCGGTTTATCACTCGGCATTCACGGCGGAATCTGCCTGGCGCAGGCGCTGCCCGACCCGGCCGCGGACCTGCGTCGGCAGGAACTGCAACTGAAGCAACTGCGCCAGCGCAATGAAGCGCTGCCCGACATCCGTTTGCAGGGCGCCGCCGCCAAGGCGCGGGCGCGTTTGCCTGAAGAAACCCCCTGCTTTCCGATTGCATCGGTGATTTTCACTGGGGCGTCTCTAGCATTATCTGAATTGCACCAGGCCTTGTCCGGCCCGCTACGGGACGATTCCCCGGAGGGGCGCTGTCTGGGGGCCCAGGGCATTCGATTGCTGCTGGACCGTGCGCAAAACGCTTTGATCGGGCAGGGCTACATCACCAGCCGGGTTATGGCGTTGCCACAGGATCTCAAAGCGGGTGAACTGATCCTGACCATCGAGCCCGGGTGGATCGGGCAAATCATTCGGCAAGAACCCGCCACATCCATGCCGGCGGATATCGCCTTCCTGGCCACCCGGCCGGGTGCGGTCCTCGATCTGCGTGATATCGAACAGACCCTGGAAAATCTGCGCCGCAACCCGAATGCCGAGACCGATAT
>CAZONS010000413.1:0-2952 GCA_964581195.1 uncultured Thiobacillus sp.
AGGCGGGGCGCGCCGGGACGGTCCACGCGGTCTTCGACCTGCCCGGCCTCCTCACGGCCATCGAGGAAACGAACCGTCCGCGCGCCGAGGCCAGGAACCTGGAATTCGCGCTCGAATACCCGGCCGATCTGCCCACCCATGTCCTGGGCGATGCCCGTCATCTGCAGCACGTATTGGCCAACCTGCTGGGCAACGCCATCAAGTACACCGAACACGGCCACGTTCGACTGAGGGTCGGCGTCGTGTCCGCGGAGAGGATCCGGTTCGAGGTGAGCGATAGCGGACCCGGCATCCCTGAAGCGGAACGGGAGCGCGTCTTCCATGCCTTCCATCAGACCGAGGTCGGCATCGCCAAAGGCGAGGGCACCGGCCTGGGACTGGCCATCAGCCGCGAGTTCGTCCGCCTCATGGGCGGCGAACTGACCCTGGACGACACACCGGGACAAGGCAGCCGCTTCATGTTCAGTGTGCCGCTGCCGACGGCGGACGCCAGCCCCGCGCTTCCCGTCGCCGAAGCGGCGCGCGGCAACCGGGCCGATGCGCCGACGACCGCATCCGCAAGCGATCTGAGCGGCTTGCCCGCGGCCCAGCGGCAGGCACTGGCGGCAGCGGCCGCCACCCTGGACACGGAAGCCACCCTCACCCTCGTCGAGCAGTTGCGCCAGAATCATCCCGACGAAGCCGAACTCATCGCACGCCTGGCCGAGGCGTATCGCTTCGATCAGATCGAGGCGCTCTGCCAATGAGCACGCGTACCCGCCCGAGCGCCGACGACATCATGTCCCTGAAAACCCTGCTGCCGCGCCTCCTGCTCATCGCCTTCGCCTACTACCTGTCCGGGCGGATCGGCCTGACACTCTCCTCCTATGGCAGCCAGGTCACCCTGATCTGGCCGCCCACCGGCATCGCCCTGTTCGCGCTGCTGGCCTGGGGCCCGCGCATCTGGCCGGCGATCTGGGCGGCGGCCTGGCTGGTGAACCTGCACATGGACTCTTCGCCCGCGGCGGCGCTGGTGATCGCCACCGGCAACACCCTGGGGCCGGTCCTGGCGGTTCACCTGCTGCGCCGCCTCGGATTCAACCGGGACTTTCGGGGCGCGCGCGACGTCTTTCTCTATATCGCCATCGCCGCCCTCGGCGGCATGGCGGTCAACGCCAGCATCGGCACCGCGGCACTGGTGCTCGGCGGCGTGCTGCCGCTGGCGATCACCCATGAAGTCTGGCTGACCTGGTGGCTGGGCGACGCCCTCGGCGCCATGCTGGTCGGCCCCGCCCTGCTGGCCCTGCTGCCGCCCCTGACGGGGACGCCACCCGAGCATCTGATGTCGCGGCAGGAACACGGGTTCGCCTGGAGCGCCCTGATCGGGGTCGGCCTGCTCACCAGCAGCCCGCTCTCCCCCCTGGCGGCCGGCCAGTCGCCCTATCTCGCCTTCCCCTTCCTGGTCTGGTTCGCCCTGCGCGCGGATGCCCGCCAGACCACCTGGGCGACGCTCTGCCTCGCCGGCCTGGCGGCCTGGGGCGTGGTGATCGACCATGCCGGCCCCTTCGTCAAGGCAGACGGCAGCGCTGCCGTGATCCACCTGTGGACCTATCTGTTCACCCTGGTACTGGCCACGCTGCTGATCACGGCGCTGCGTGGCGAATCGGCGCGCGCCCTCGACGAGATCCGCCGCAGCGAGGCCCGTCTCAAGGAAGCCGAGCGGCTCGCCCTGATCGGCAACTGGGAACACGACCTCGACAGCGGCAAGCTCACCTGGTCGGACGAGATCTTCCGCATCTTCGAGATCGACCCGGAGCGTGTCGGCGCCAACCAGCAGGCCTTCCTCGCCAGCATCCATCCGGAGGATCGAGCCAAGGTCGAAGCCGCCTTCGGCCGCTCCAGGGAGATACGCGAGCCCTACCGCCTGGACCATAGACTGCTCATGCCGGATGGCCGCATCAAGCACGTGCACGAGGAATGCAAGACCTATCACGGCGCCGATGGCAAGCCCTTGCGCACCGTCGGCACGGTGCAGGACATCACGGCCTTCGTCCGCCTGCGGGACGCCTTGCAGGACGAACGTGATTTCGCCGAGAGCCTGATCGAAACCGCGCAGGCCATCATCCTGGTGCTGGATGCCGAGGGGCGCATCGTCCGCTACAACCACTACCTGGAAGCGCTCAGCGGTTTTCCCCTGGCGACGATGAAGGGCAAGGACTGGATGGAGAGCTTCCTGCCCGAGCGCGATCGCGCGACCATCCGCGCCGTCTTCGCCGATGCCGCCGCCGGCATCCAGACCCGCGGCGGGATCAACGCCATCCTCACCCGCGCCGGCGAGGAGCGACTCATCGAGTGGTATGACAAGCCCCTCAAGGATGCGGCCGGAACGACCCTCGGCGTCCTCGCCATCGGCCGCGACGTCACCCAGCGCATCGCGACGGAAAAGGAACTCGAACAGCACCGGAAAAACCTCGAGGGCATGGTGGTCGAGCGCACCCGGCAACTGGAGCAGGCCCTGGCCACCGCCGAGGCCGCCAACCGCGCCAAGACCGTGTTCCTCGCCAACATGAGCCACGAGCTGCGCACGCCGCTGAACGCCATCCTCGGCTTCGCCCAACTGCTGGAACGGGACGCGCGCATCCCGGACGACGCGCAGCGCAATCTCGCCACCATCAACCGCGCCGGCAAGCACCTGCTCGCGCTGATCAACGACGTCCTCGAGATTTCCCGCATCGAGGCCGGCCGCGCCCGGGTGGTGAACGAAGCCTTCGACCTGCCCGCCACCCTCGCCACCGTCGCCGAGATGATCCGCCAGCGCGCCGAGGCCAAGGGGCTGACCTTCGCCGTCACCTATCCCGACACGCTGCCGCGGCATGTCGTGGGCGACGCCCACCACCTGCGCCAGGTCCTGATCAACCTGCTCGGCAACGCCATCAAATACACCGACCGGGGCCGGATCGGCCTGAACCTCAG
>CAZONS010000414.1:0-2941 GCA_964581195.1 uncultured Thiobacillus sp.
CGCAGTTGGTGGTGATCAGCGGCAGGTAGATGCCCAGCACCTGGTAGAGGCCGGGGCTGGTCTTGCGGATGACCATCTCGGTGAACTGCACGACGCTGGCGATCACCAGGATGAAGGCGAGGATGCGCAGATAACCGATGCCCAGCGGTTGCAGCAACCAATGCTCCAGCATCCAGGAAGCGGCGGTGGCCAGGGTCAGCACGAAGGTGGTGGCCATGCCCATGCCCAGCGCGCTGTCCATCTTCCTGGACACGCCCATGAAGGGGCACAGACCCAGGAACTTCACCAGGACCACGTTGTTGACCAGGGCTGTGCCGAGCAGCAGCAGGAGATATTCGCTCATGATTTCGTGTGTGCGTTCAGAGTTGCATGACCCCTGCCCTGCAAGCCCTGTGCCAAGGCCATTGCACTGCCACGATGCACGAAATATCAGGGTATTAGCGCCTCAGGCACCACATTGGTGCAATTTTCTCTTGTCGTTGTCAGAGCGATGGCGCGGGGGATGTGGGAAACGCGACATGCCCCCCTGCCGAGGCGGGCGCCACCACCGCGTCCGGCCGGCAATACCGCCGTGGTCGGGCCGCGCCGTGGCCTTGTCGCAAACCCAACCCGCTTCGTGGGCATGGTTATTGCTCCATTTCCGACCAATCCAGCCATTCGGGCGACAACGACTTACATGTCCACACAAACCGACCTTCCCTCCGCGCTGTTCCGTCAAGCCGTCGAGCAAGCCGCGCTGGCCATCACCATCACCGACGCCCGCGCCACCATCCTCTACGCCAACCCCGCGTTCGAGCGGGTGACCGGCTATGGCCATGACGAATTGATCGGACACAACCAATCCCTGCTCTCCTACAAGGTCACCCCCAGCCTCGTCTATGAAAGCCTCTGGGCGCAACTGAAGCGGCAGCGCGCCTGGAACGGCCTGCTGGTCAACCGCCGGCGCGACGGCAGCCGCTATCTGGCCGATCTCACCATCACCCCGGTGCTGGATGCCGAAGGCCACACCAGCCACTACCTCGGCATGCACCGCGACGTCACCGAGGTGCATCGTCTGGAGCGTCAGGTCCAGAACCACAAGGCCATGATCGAGTCGGTGGTGGATGCCGCCCAGGTCGCGATCTGCCTGCTGGACGACCACGACCACGTGGTGCTCGACAACCAGGAGTACAAGAAACTGATCGGCGACCTCGGCCGCGAGCCCGCTTCCACCCTGCTGACCGGACTGCGCGAACAGATGGGCGCCCGCTTCGACGCCGCCCGCGAGCGGCGCCAGGCCATCCAGCCCGTGGAAGTGCGCGTGGAACGTCCCGGCCGCTCGCCCCGGTGGTTCACCTGCGCGGTGTCCTGGTTCGAGGAACAGGACAGCCGCGCCGAAGCCTTCTATGAGCCGGTGCGTCGCCAGTTCCTGTTGCTGACCGCGCAGGACATCAGCGAACTCAAGCGCCAGCAGGAAGCCTTGCGCATCAACAGTCTCTCCGCCCTGCTGGCGGAACAGGAGCGCCTGCAGAGCCTGCGCGAAGCGCTGGCCGGCGCCGTCTATCAACTGGAAGGGCCGCTCAACACACTGACCGCGGCGGTGCGCATGCTGGAGCGGCGACGCGGCGGCAACGGCGAAAACCAGGGCGAGGAAGCCATCGACACCGCCATCGACACCGCCCTGCGCGACAGTCGCGCCGCCCTCGACACCCTGCGCGCCTGCATGCCCAGCCAGACGGTGGAAGCCATCCAGCCGCTGAATCTCAACGAGGTGCTGCGCGATGTGCTGAAGATGAGCACCGCCGCGCTGCTCGGCGCCGGCGTCGTCGTCGAATGGGAGCCGGCGGCGGCACTGCCGCCGGTGCACGGCGGCGTCACCCAGCTGACCGCCCTGTTCCACCAGTTGCTGGCCAACGCCATCGAGGCCATGAACGAGCGCCGTGGCGGCGAACCGCAACGGGAACGGTTGTTGCGCCTGACCACCCTGCCCCATGCCGACCATGTCGAGGTGATCCTGGAAGACAGCGGCCCGGGCATCCCCCAGGAGTGGCGCTACAAGGTGTTCGAACCCTTCTTCACCACCAAGGGCGCGGAGCGCGGCCATCTCGGCATGGGGTTGGGCATGGTGCAGGAAACGGTGGCGAGCCACGGCGGCCTGATCGACATCGATGCTGACTTTCATGATGGTTGCCGGGTGCGGGTGCAGTTTCCGGTGGCGCCCTCCTTCCCGGATTCCGCGAAGCTCCATCCGGGCTACGCGGAGGCACATTTCGGAACGAGTAGCCCGGATGCAGCGCAGCGGAATCCGGGAACCACCGCGGAGCAGCCGAAATGAGCCACAACAGCGAGCTCGAACTGGAACTCCTGCGCACCGAACTGGAAACGCTGTATCAGGTCAGCCAGGTCCTCTCGCGCTCCCTCGACCTGAAGGAGACCCTGGCCGCCGTGCTGCGCGTGCTGCACGACGGCGTTGGCCTGGAACGGGGCATGGTCAGCCTGCTTGAGCAGCAGACGGGGGAACTCCAGGTATCCGTGGCGCACGGCCTGGCCGGCATCTTCACCGAGGACATCCGCTACCGCCCGGGTGAGGGCGTGGTCGGCCTGATCCTGGAAGAAGGCGAGCCGATCGCGGTCGAGCGCATCGCCGACGAACCGCGTTTCCTCGGCAAGCTCGGCCTCTACGACCCGGAGCGCGGCTTCGTCGGCGTGCCCATCCGCATCGGCCGCCAGGTGGTCGGCGTGATCGCCGCGCAGACCGCCCTGGGCGCCGAGGTGCTGCTCGACGAGTACACCCAGTTCATGGAGATGGTCGCCAACCTGATCGGCCAGGCCGTGCGCCTGTCCAGCAACGTGCAGAAGGAACGCGAGGAACTCACCGAGGAGCGCGACACCCTGCGCCGCGCCGTGCGCGGCCAGTACGGTTTCGACAACATCATCGGCCACACCCAGCCGATGCGGCGGG
>CAZONS010000415.1:0-2934 GCA_964581195.1 uncultured Thiobacillus sp.
GCAGTTGTTGCAGGTGCGGGCCAGACCCTCGATCGGGTCGGCGGCCAGGGCCGGAATGGCGCTCAGTACTAGACAGGCCAGCAGGGCTGGTGTGGACTTTCTGCGCATGGTGTCTCCTCCATTGCCGCGATCGAAGTCGTATCGCCCGAGATCTTCAGGCGAATGGATAGGTACAAAAAAACCAGGGGTGCAGGTTCAAGCATTTCAAGCGGCCATGTCCCCACAACCGCACATCGTGCTTGATCCGAGTCAATTCTTGGCGCCGGCCTCCATCGGACAGCCGGCTGTCGCCAGACCATGCAGGCGCGCCCAGTCATCGACCCGGACCTGGCTGCCACTGAACTGGATGAAACCTTGCTGGGCCATGAAGGCCAGCATGCGGGAGAAGGTCTCCTGGCTGAGGCCCAGTTTGGCGGCGATGTCGCGCTTGAGCGCCGGCAGGCGGAATTCCCGCTCCGGCTCCATGTCATGCGGTCGCAGATGGATCAGGTAGTGCGCCACCCGTTGCAGGCTGGAGGGCTGGGCGCAGATTTCCACATCGCGCAGCGTATGCAGCAGACGCTGCGATACCAGGCGCAGGGTTCGTTCGGTCAGGACCTCGCTCTGGCGTAATTCGCGGCGATAAACCAGTTTGTCGATCGCGATCAGATGGCTGTCCTTGCCGGCGACGGCCTCGTAGGGGCAGGGCTCATCCAGGATCAGGCAGGGCTCGCCGAAGCTCTCTCCCCGCTCGACCAGGGAGACGACGCGCTCGGCGCCATTCGAGAGCGGAATGAACAGACGCATCTGGCCACTGACCACGACATGCACGGATTCGACCCGTTCTCCCTTGGTCACCAGCAATTCCTTCCTGGCCAGGGAAAACTGTTTCGCGCCGGCGGCGAGTCTTCCAAGCTGCTCCTTGTCCCAGCCGTCGAAGTAGCCCAGCCGAGCCATCGTGTCCTGGATCTGGGTTGTGGATATGGTCATGTAGTTCATGGTTGCTCGACATGTAACCTGTGAACTTGCCTGTGCATTTATCGTGCCATTGCGGCGCCCCTGAAAAACCAATACGCAACATATTGATTCATAAGGATATTGTTCTCGACACAAGACCGGCGGGGCGGCGGCCCGCGCGCTCCATGTCACCATCTCCGGACGCCCCGATCGGCCCGTATTTGACTATCGTCAATAAATTCAATCGCTTGTCGCCGATCCGCGCCCATGACGGGGTTACCATTTGGTGACATCAAGGGATCCAAGGCCCGGATCCGGTTACGATTCAGTAACCCGCCCTACTGGAGAATCCGATGCAGCGCGTGTACCGAACCCCGTGGATAGCCCTGCGGGTCATCACCCTGGTTTTTTCCATCGTGTTCGCGAACCCGGCCGGGGCGGCACATCCCCTGCGCATCGGCCTCACCCCCAACTTCCTCAACGACCGTCTGGCCCTGATCGCCGACTGGCGCGCCTACCTGGAACGCAAGCTGGAGCGACCGGTCGTTTTCGTGCTCAAGGACAGTTATCAGGAAACCATGGAGCTGCTGCACCAGCAGCACATCCAGGTGGCCTGGCTGTGCGATTGCCCGCGCGTCACCGCGAACCCGGAGTTCCGCATGCTGGCGACCCCCGTGTTCCAGGGTCGCCCCTATTACCGCTCCTATCTGGTCGTGCCGGAGAGCGATCGCGCCACCCGCGGTCTCCTCGATCTCAAGGGCAAGGTATTCGCCTACAGCGACCCTTATTCCAACGCCGGTTACCTGAGTCCACGTTATGAGTTGAAAAAACTGGGCCTGGACGCGGATCGTTTCTTCCGCCGCACCTTTTTCACCCGCTCCCACCGCAAGTCCATCGAGGCTGTCGCGGTCGGCGTGGCGGATGCCGCGCCGGTGAACAGCTACATCTGGGAAACGCTCGACCAGCAAAGTCCGGCGCTCACCGGCCGCACCCGGGTTGCCGCGCGCTCGGAGGAATATGGCTTCCCGCCCTTCGTCGCCTATCACACCCTGCCCGCCAGGGACCTTCAGGCGCTGCGCCAGGCCCTGCTCGACATGGCCGATGACCCGGACGGTCGCGCGGTGTTGAAGAACCTGAACATCGACGGATTCATACCTTCCAGGCCGGACATCTACCGGCACGTCCAGCAAATGGTCCTCTACATGGAGAAGGAGTGACATGAACCTTCTCGACCTCAGCCTGCGTCACAAGCTGCCGTTGTGGGGAGGCGCGCTGATCCTGATCACGGCGGTGGCCCTTACCGTCAGCAACCTGGCGCAGGTCAGGGAAAGCATCAAGAAAAACATGCTGGTCCGCTCGGAGATCCTCGGCCGCTCCCTGGTCAGAACGCTGTACTCCGCGCTCGCCCAGGATGACGTCTGGCGCGCCTATGAAATCATCAACGCCACGATCAGCGCCGAGGCCAGGAGTCCGAGCTTTCAACTGCGGGACATGGTGGTGCTCGACGACGAGAACCGGGTATTCATTTCCACCCAGCCCAGGCGCTACCCCCTGCAGACCGGGTTGGCCGACCTGGGGGCGGAGTTCAGTGAACTGAGCACACGCCTGGCGAAGAACGACGGCCGCATGCTGGTGCAGGAGTCCGGGCACATTCTGCTGGCGATCCCGGTCGTGGCCGAGGGCATGACCATCGGCACCCTGATTCTGCTGCACCCCGGCGATTACTACCGGACCAGCTTCGACCGCGTGGTCCGGCGCAATGCCTGGACCACGCTGGTCGTGCTGCTGATCCTGCTGCCGTTCACCTGGCTCTGGGGGCGCCGCATGGCCTCGCCGCTGGCGCAACTCACCGATCGCATGGGTGAACTGGCGCAACGCCTGCCGCAGCCGCTGCCCGACCGGGTCTATCCGCATGGCGATGAATTGGGCCGGCTGCTCCAAGTCTACGACCAGATGCGGCAGGAACTACATGACAAGGAATCGCTGGAGCGGCAGATC
>CAZONS010000416.1:0-2927 GCA_964581195.1 uncultured Thiobacillus sp.
TGGTCTTGATCTTGTCGGTGATCTGGCCGAACAGGGCGGCGTCGTTGATCTCGGAGACCACATCGGCGAGGCCGTAGAGTTCCTCGGTGGCGGAGACTTCCTTGAGGGCGCCGGCGAGCGCCTTGCCAGCGGCGGCGGCGTCGTTCAGCGCCAGCCACTGGCCCATGCCGACGGCAACCTTCTCACCGCCATCCATGGCGAAGTCGGCGCCCTGGCCGAGCATTTCCTTGGCCTTGGCGGCATCGCCGAGGGCCTGGTAGCCGATGGCCAGCGTGACGAAATCCTTGGTGAACATGGCGTCACCCGCGACCTTGTCGAGCGCGGCTTTCGCGCCGGCATCGCCGGTGAAGGCGGCTGTGGCCAGGATGTCCTTGGCGTAGGCCATGTCGGCCGGCGCCTCGAAGCATTCGCGGGCGAGGTCGAACAGGTCGGCGGCTTTGGCGGCGGCGGCGACGCGGGCGGCGAGGGTGTCACGGGTGGCCATGAGACAACTCCTTGAGAATTTTAGGAAAGCAGGAAAATCGAGGTCAGCGCGCGAGTTTACCGAGGCGGCCGTTCCATGTCAGCGAAGCTTTGTTTATGGGGCGATGGGGGAGGCTTATGGACGCTGGCGGCCGTGCTCCCGCTCACGGATGGCCGGCCGCTGATCGGGGGCGGGCATTACACCCGGGACTGGGCTCGCGGCGGCGGGCGTCGCATAATCCGACTAAATCCATCAACTTTAGGCTGCGTCCCTGTTTTGGAGGCCGACCATGAACCATCCCGACATCTCGGACACGTTCGATCTCGCCGCGCTCGTCAACGCGGTCCAGAAAAACTGCGACATCTCGGATGCCCAGCATGCCGGGGACCTGACCCTGTGCACCTTTCTCCTCAAGATGCGCGAGCTGTACCGCTGGGAAAACGAGATTCCGTTTACTCAGGACATGCCGAAGGCGGAGGTCGGCACCTGGATGAACCGCCGCGAGCAGGTTTGGGAGGTGCTTGAGAACGCCGCCTTCGAACCCCTGCCGATGCCCGGGGTGGCGGTCGATCCGTTCGAAGTGACCATGGCCAATGCGCAACTGCTGCCACGGGGGCTGGTTTATTCGGGGGGGTATGGTCGCTCCTGCAAGCCGCATTTCTTCCTGGGACGTTTGCTGCGCCGCGAGACTCGCGCTGGCCACGACGTCTATGTGTCCGATTGCGAATACGCGCGCGATCTGGACACGCCGCCCGGCATGCTGCTCGATGGCACGATCTTCGTGCGGACCGAGGCCTTGCGGCGCTGGCTTTGGGAACGTTACGAGGAATGGCGCTGGAATCGACGCAACGAGGCGATGGGCCGCGCGGTTGCCTGCCATGGCTTCGAGCGGGATGTCGAAGCGGCCTTGCAGGCGATGACCGAGACGGAAACGGAATCGGTCATCCTGCACGAGTTGGGCGAGGCCAAGGCGGGCGCGCTGCTGGGGACGGACTGGGAGTCGCTGCTTGCCGACCTGATGCGCACGCGTGGCGAGATCATGGCCCGCGCGGTCAGGGATCTTCTGGCGGACTGTGAATCAACCCTGCCGGGCCTGCTGGCGCGGCGCGAGCCGGCCGCGATCCATTTTTACTTCGCCAATTTCGTCGGAATGCGGCGCAAGCTGTTTCCGGAACTCGCCGCGGAATATCGCGGCTGGCTGGAACACGGCTCGCTGGCCGGGATCGAACGCGAGGCGGGGACGGGGCGCGAGCGCTGGCACAGGCTTGCCCGGGAGATGATGACCGCGCACGCCGACCTGGGCGAGGCGGTGGGAGGGCGAATCGAACAGCTCATCGAAGGGGTGGCCGAGGCCTGAGTTCGCGGGTGGGGGCGCCGGATTCAGCCTGCCGCGCCGGCGAGCCTTTTTTCCGAGTCGTCCATGCGGCGCCAGAGGTTGGTGCTGACCCGCAGGCTGGCCTTGACTTCCGCGCGGTTCACGGCGGTGATCAGGCTGGTTGCCAGGCTGCGTGCCTGCGCTGGCGACAACATCAGCACTTCCCCGCCGGCGAGTTCGATCGCGACACGGTCCGTGCCTTGAGGGCCGGTAATCAGGGAAACGAAGACAGGCTCGTTGTTGGCTTCGTTTACGGATTGGTTCATGTGTTGCTCCCATGACAGCGTTGACTGTCTACCCATCAGCAGAAACCATGCCAATGAACCCTTTGCCCCGGGAAGGCGTCTCAGCCGGCACAAGACAAGGGGGGGGCCCCTTTTGTCCGGTTGCGTGGCGGTCGCCCGCGACACCTGCTCGACAGCCTTGTCGGGGTTTCGTCAGGCGATGTCCAGTCGTCCGTTCCAGCAAAACAATGCGATGAAATGGCGTCTTGTTCCGTCATGCATCGTCGCGGCTCCTTGCCTGGCAGGAAATCCATCCATTTCATTTGCCACCGTTTTGCTGGAACGGGCGACCAGAGGGTGTGCTTGAGGGGGGGGCGTTAGGACCGGCGGGAAGCGGGCGGGGAACGCGCAAAGAAATGCGCAAAGAAATGCGCAAAGAAATGGGCAAAGAAAAGGCGGGCTTGGCCCGCCTGCGGGGGGACGGTCGTTTTCCTACTTGGCCGAGGCTTTCTTCGCCGCCGTCACCTTCTTCGCCGGCGCCGCGCTGGCGGCCTTGCTGGCCTTGGCCGCTGCCGCGGGTTGCTTGGCGGCCGCAGCTTTGGGCGCGGCCGCCTGCTTCACGGTGGCGGCCTTCTTCGTGGGCGCGGCCGCCTTGGCCGCCGGTTTCACCGTGGTGGTCGTGGCCTTGGTCGTCTTCGCAGCGGCGGTTGCCTTGGCGGCAGGTTTGTCGGCGGCGGCCGCTGCCTTGGGCGTCACCGCCTTCACCGTGGCCGTCTTCCTGGGGGCGGCGGCTTTGGTCGCGGTTGCTTTGGCCGCGGTTGCCTTGGCTGCCGTGGCGGGCTTGGCGACGGGTTTTACCGTGGTG
>CAZONS010000417.1:0-2923 GCA_964581195.1 uncultured Thiobacillus sp.
AGGTCCTTGGGGATCGCCGCGGTGTTCAGAGCGATGAACGGTTTCTCCCGGCGCGGGCTGTGCCGGTGCAGCGCATGCGCGACCAGTTCCTTGCCGGTGCCGGTCTCGCCGGTGATGAGGACCGTGGTGTGACTTTGCGCGAGGCGACCGATGGCGCGGAACACATCCTGCATCGCCGGCGCCTGGCCGAGCATGGCCTCGCCGGCCGGCCCCACCTCGAGGCCGCCGGCGTCGTCGACGCGGCTGCCTTCCTCGAGGGCGCGATGGATGAGTTCCAGCGCGTGATTGACGTCGAACGGCTTCGGCAGGTACTCGAAGGCGCCGCCCTGGAAGGCGGACACGGCCGAATCGAGATCGGAGTAGGCGGTCATGATGATGATCGGCAGGCGCGGGTAGTCGGCCTTCAGGCGTTCCATGAAGTCCAGGCCGCTCATGCCGGGCATGCGGATGTCGGAGAGCACCGCGCCGGGCGTCTCCTTCTCGAGGGCGCGCAGCGCGGCCTCGGCGCTGTCGAAGATGCGATGGGGCAGGTTTTCGCGCGCCAGGGCTTTCTCGAACACCCAGCGGATGGAGCGGTCGTCGTCGATGATCCAGACTGGTTTCATTTGATGGGCAGGTAGATGGAGAAACAGGTGCGGCCGGGGTGGCTGTCGAGGTGGATGGCGCCGTCGTGGCGTTGCACCAGCGTCTGCGCCAGGGTCAGGCCAAGGCCGCTGCCGCCTTCGCGGCCGGAGATGAGGGGGAAGAAAATCTGGTCGCGCATCTCTTCCGGGACGCCCGGGCCGTTGTCGATCACGTCGATGCGCACGGCCAGTTTCCAGCGCTTCATCGCCAGCGTCACCTGGCGCGCGACGCGAGTGCGCAGTTCGATGCGGCCGGCGCCCTCGAGGGCCTGGGCGGCATTGCGGGCGATGTTGAGCACGGCCTGGATCAGTTGTTCGGGGTCGCCCTCGAGACCCGGCAGGCTGATGTCGTAGTCACGGTTGATTTCCAGGCGCGGGTATTCAGCGTGCAGCAGGCTGCGCACCCGCTCCAGCACCTCGTGCATGTTCACGTGCTGCACCACCGGTCGCTTCGCCGGCGCCAGCAGGCGGTCGAGCAGGCTTTGCAGGCGGCTGGTCTCCTGGATGATGACCTGGGTGTATTCCTTCAGGTCGCTTTCCTCCAGCTCCGCCTCCAGCAATTGCGCCGCGCCGCGGATGCCGCCGAGGGGATTGCGGATCTCGTGCGCGAGCTGGCGCAGCAGGGTCTGGCTGGCCTGGGTCTGCGCCATCACCTGTTCGTCGCGGGCGATGCGGGCGCCCCCGCCCGCCGCGCACAACTCCACCAGGGCGGCGCCCGGCGGTTGGTCCAGCGGGGTGACGGTGGCGCTCAGCGTCAGGGTCTGGCCGAGCAGATGAAGGTTCAGGTCATGCTCGGTGAAGCTGACGCCTTCTTTCAGCGCGGAATTCAGTACGCGCACCAGATCGGTGCATTCGCCCAGGGCGCCGGTGAGGGGGCGCTCCTGCGCATTGTGGATGGAAACCCCCAACAGGTTCTCCGCCGCCGGGTTGAGATAGCGGATGAACAGCCGATCATCGACAAGGAGGATGGCGGTGGCGAGCAGGTCCAGGCTCGGGGCGGCGGCGTTCATGGGCTTCTCGTGGGGGGAGGTGCTCCAGTATTAGCAAGAACCAAGCCAGATAACATCGCAGAGGCAGGCCAGGCTTGCGACACTGGCGGGCGTCCTGCACGGCTCAGCGCAGGTGGCCGAGTTCCTTGTTCAGCATCTCGATATTCTTTTCATGCAGACGCACGGCATCCATCAGGCGACTCTGCTCCGCTGCGGGGAGCCGGCGGCCACCGGTGAAGGCGGATTGCGCGGCCGTGAGATTGCGCTTCTCGCTGTCCAGTTCCTCCACCAGCAGCTGGCGGCGCATGTCGTCGCGTTTTCTCTGGGTCCCGACATCGACTCGCGGGAAATGCTCGGGGCTGGCGGTGGTGGTGGTGCGCTTGCGGCTGCTTTTCGCTTCCGCCGTGCTGGCCTTGCTCCGGCTCGGTCCGAGATCGAGTTTCTTGGCGCCCGGGCGGGGCATGTTGGTGTAGGTGACATGGCCATTGTCGTCGACGAACTTGTAGATCTCGGCGTGCGCGCATCCGCCCCAGGCAACCGCCAGGCAGACCAGCCATGCCGCCGGCGGGCGGCGGTGGAAGCGGGTCAGGGGTGAACGCGATGATTTGGACATGGGGGATTCGTCAGTAGCCAGCCGGCATTATCCTGGAAACGGCGGTTGACCGCTTCATCGCCGTTGTGAGGCCTCACGGATGCCGGCGGCGGGGAGCGGTGTCCGCATTATCATCGGGGGGTGTTCTTCCATGGAGTGTGATCATGTCCAGGCTGTTGATACTGATGTTGCCCCTGATTTTGCTGGGGTGTGGCGCGGAAACGGTGGGGACGGCGGCCATCGTGGCCGGCCAGAAAAAACAGGAAATCGAGCAGGGGCGGCAACTCAAGGAGCAGGTCCAGCAGCAACTGGATGCCGCGGCGCAGATGGAACAGCAACGCCTGCAAGCCCAGGAGGCCGCCATCGCCGGCCAGTGAGGGCGAAAAAAAGGGCGGGAAAACCCGCCCTTTTCGGTTGCGCGAAGACTTACACGCTGTAGTACATGTCGAACTCGACCGGGTGGGTGGTCGTGCGGATACGGTTCACTTCTTCCATCTTCAGATCGATGTAGGCATCAATGAACTCGTTGCTGAACACGCCGCCCTTGGTCAGGAATTCGCGATCCTTGTCGAGCGCGTCCAGGGCCTGATCCAGGCTGTGGCAGACCGTCGGGATGGCGGCTTCTTCTTCCGGTTCCAGGTCGTACAGGTTCTTGGTGGCGGGATCGCCCGGGTGGATCTTGTTCTGGATGCCGTCGAGACCGGCCATCAGCAGGGCGG
>CAZONS010000418.1:0-2910 GCA_964581195.1 uncultured Thiobacillus sp.
GCCGCGTGGTGCGGCGTCTGTCGGCGCCAGTGGTGGAACTCAACGGCCTGATGCAGCGGATGGCCGCGGACATGACCCTGACGGAACGCGCCAGCGCGAAGGGTGAGGACGAGATCGCCAGCCTCGCGCGCGGTCTCAACCATTTGATTGACGCCGTGCAGGCCCGCGACCGGGAACTGGCGCAATACCGCGACAACCTCGAACTGCGGGTCGAACAACGTACCCAGGCTCTGAATCTGGCGATCGAGGAAGCGCGCCATGCCAACCAGGCGAAATCCAATTTCCTGGCGCGCATGAGCCACGAGATCCGCACGCCGATGAACGCCATCGTCGGCCTGAGCCGCCTGCTCATGAAAACCCGTCTGGACGCGCAGCAACGCGACTATCAGGAGAAAGTGCTGGCCTCCTCGGATGCGCTGCTCGGCGTCATCAACGATGTGCTCGACTATTCCCGCATCGAAGCCGGCAAGCTGAGCCTGGAAGCGATTCCCTTCAACATCAACCAGATCATCAACAAGGTGGCGGGCGTGGTGGCCTACAAGGCCCAGGAGAAGGGCCTGGAACTGCTGTTCCAGATCGACCCCGAGGTCCCGCGCTGGCCGATCGGCGACCCGCTGCGGCTGGGCCAGGTCCTGATCAATCTGATCAACAACGCCATCAAGTTCACCGATACCGGCGAAGTCGTCGTGCGCATCCGCCGCCTGTCCGAAACGGATGCGCGGGTCACGCTCGAATTCAGCGTGCGCGACACCGGTGTCGGCATCCCGGTGGCGCGCCAGCGCGATCTGTTCTCCCCGTTCACCCAACTGGACGACAGCATCACCCGTCGATTCGGCGGCACCGGGCTCGGCCTGTCGATCTGCAGGCAACTGGTGCGGCTGATGGGCGGAGAAATCGACGTGGAAAGCGCGCCCGGACAGGGCAGCCGCTTCCATTTCAGCGCGGTGTTCGGCATCGACAGCCAGCATGCGCCGGTCGAGCACCATTCACACCATCTGGCCGGCCGCCATGTTCTGGTGGTGGACGACAATGCCAGCGCCCGCGAGGGAATCAGCCAGATGCTGGTCTATTTCGGCATGCGCGTCGACACCTGTGACGGCGGCGCGGCGGGCATCCGCCGGGTACAGGAGGCGGCGGCGGCCGGGGATCCCTATCGACTGGTGCTGCTCGACTGGTTGATGCCGGAACTGGATGGCATCGAGACCAGCCGGCGCATCCACGCCAGCGGCGACATCGGCGAGATCCCCGCGATCCTGATGATCACCGCCGGCGGCTACGAATCGATCATGCCCAGGATGGCCCGGGCCGGGTTGGCGCACCTGCTGGTCAAGCCCTTCAGCGAATCGGCGCTGTATGACGCGCTGCTGGAAGTCGTGCTCGGCGAGGGCAGCGCAAGCACCCAGCGCCGCTATCTGGAGCAGCGGCGCGGGCCGCGATTCGACTTCACCCCCATCCTGGGCGCGCATGTCCTGCTGGTCGACGATGTCGAACTCAACCGCGAAGTGGCGCGCGCGATCCTGCGGGAAGCCGGTGTCAGGGTCGACATCGCGCGCAATGGCCGCGAGGCGGTGGAAAAGGTGCGACAGGGCCACTATGCCCTGGTGCTGATGGACATCCAGATGCCGGTGCTCGACGGCCTCGCGGCGACGCGCGAGATCCGCGGCGACGCGCGTTTCCGCGACCTGCCGATCCTGGCGATGACCGCGCACGCCATGTCCGGCGATCGCGAGGAAAGCCTGGCCGCCGGCATGAATGACCACCTGACCAAGCCGATCGAGCCGACCGTCCTGTTCAAGACCCTGCTGCGCTGGATCGCCCCCGGACCCTACCTGGCCGGAGAGGATGCGATAGAGGACGTGGAAGACGAGAGCGAAGCGACGCTGCCCCCCCTGGCCGGTTTCGACATGGAACGCGGCCTCGTCCATCACATGCGACGGCCCTCGCTCTACCGCCGCGGCCTGGCCATGTTCACCCGGGAGTTCGGCGACGCCGCCCTGGCCATCAACCGCGCCCTCGCCGCCGCGGACCAGGAACAGGCGCGCCGTCTCGCGCATTCGGTCAAGGCGGCGGCGGCCACGCTCGGGGCCTCCGCCCTCGAACATGACGCGCGCGCGCTGGAACGATGCCTGGCCACCGGACAGGCGGACACGGGTGAATTCATGGCATTTTCCGCCTCGCTCGCTCGCGTGGTCGAGACCCTGGCGCCCTTGACCCGGCAATCCGAATCCGGCGCCGCCGCGGACCTGCCGCGCATCGATACCGCCCTGGCCGTGATGGAACGCATTGAAGTCCTGTTGAAACAGGACGATGCTGCCGCCGAATCCCTGCTCGACAGCCTCGAAGGGTGTCTGAGCGGGCCGGACTGGCAAGATGAGCTCGCGCGTTTGCGCGACCTGATCGAAGATGTCGAATATCTCTCGGCGCTGACGCTACTGCATGACATGCGCCGAAAGTTGGAAGGAGCTGCCTCGTGAACCCGGCCTTTACTTTGCTCATCGTCGACGACGAAAAGCGCAACCGGTCGCTGCTGACCGAGTTGCTGCAGGGCGATTACCGCATCATCCTGGCAAAGAACGGCGAACAGGCGCTGGAACGGGCGCGTGAACATCACCCCGACCTGATCCTGCTGGATGTGCTGATGCCGGATCGGGATGGTTACACGGTCATCCGCGAACTCAAGAACGACGATCAGACGCGCGATATCCCGGTCATCTTCATCACCGCCCTCGATTCCGCCGGCGACGAGGAGCGTGGCCTCGAACTGGGCGCGGTCGACTACATCTCGAAGCCGTTCAACCCGGCCATCGTCCGCGTGCGCATCCGCAACCACCTGCAATCGGTGCAGCAACGCCGACTGCTGGAGCAGTTGGCGATGCTCGACAGCCTCACCGGCATTCCGAACCGGCGCCG
>CAZONS010000419.1:0-2903 GCA_964581195.1 uncultured Thiobacillus sp.
GATCTGCCGATTCAAGATTTCGCCGCTCCCGCCGATATCCACGGCAAAGGAGCCTTTGATGTCGAAATTGTGGTGGTCTACATGGGCCGTGGGGGCGGTTTTTATCGTCGCCGGCGGCTGGCTGTATTTATCCCAGGACAAGACCACTCTTCCGTCCGGCCAGACCTACACCCCGCCCGCCACTGATCAGCCCATCTCACCGCTTCCCCGCGTCCTGCAACTCGACGCGCGCAAGGTGGCGCTGGGCCGCCGCCTGTTTCATGATCGCCGCCTGTCGCGCGACGACACCGTCTCCTGCGCCTCCTGCCACCAGACGAGCCTGGCCGGCGCCGATGCACGCCCTCTGGCGGTGGGCATAGACGGCAAGACCAACACCGTGAACACCCCGACCGTGTTCAACAGTGGTTTCAACTTCAGCCAGTTCTGGGATGGCCGCGCCGCGAGCCTGGAGGAACAGGCGGCCGGTCCGATCCACAATCCCTTGGAAATGGCTTCCCACTGGCGGGAGGTCATCGCCAAACTGCGGCGTGACGCCGACTATCCGCGCGCCTTCGGTGAAATCTGGGCGGATGGCATCACCGCCGGCAACATCCAGTCGGCGCTGGCCGAATTCGAGCGCGGTCTGATCACGCCCGACGCGCCGTTCGACCGCTACTTGCGTGGCGAGACGCGGGCATTGAGTCCGCTCGCCCTGCGTGGCTGGGAACTGTTCCGCGAACTGGGCTGCATCGCCTGCCACCAGGGGGTGAATGTCGGTGGCAACATGTACGCCAACCTCGGCGTCATGGGTGACTTCTTCGCCGACCGCGGCAAGCCGGTGCTCAAGAGCGATCTTGGCCGCTACAACGTCACCGGGCGCGAAGAAGATCGCCACATGTTCAAGGTGCCGGGTTTGCGCAACGTCGAACGCACGGGCCCCTATTTCCACGACGGGAGCATCGCGACACTGGACGAAGCGGTCGACACCATGGCGCGTTACCAGCTGGGCATACGGCTCGCGGTTGAACAGCGTCAGGCATTGATCGCCTTCCTGAAGAGTCTGAACGGCGACCTGCCCAAGGATCAACAATGAATTCGGGCGTCATTCGGGTGTGGCTGGCCTTGGGCGCCCTGGGGGTCACTATTCTCGCGGCAATGCTGTTGCCGCCGGTGATCGGCGGGGTGGAGCGCCTGGAATCCCTGCGTGCCCGCATGGAGCGGCTGGAAGTGGCGCAGAGCCGCTTCCGGGAGCGGGTCATCAGCCTGCGCCATGGCATCAGCAACAACTACGACGAGGCCAATGGCTGGATGGCGCGGATCCAGGAAGAACGCGCCGGTCTGGCCGCCGACGTCGCGCACGACATCGCCCTGCACCGGATCTGGATGCCCTACTACCATGCCGTGCGGGAGCAGTCGTCGCTGTGGAACGATTTCAAGCGGCGCAACGCCCTGGTGCGCAATTCCCTGCGCTTCTTCCAGGTCGACGTGATCGCGTTCGCGCGGGAATTGCCCGACGGCGGCGCGTCCGCGCCCATGCGCCACGAGTTGATGTCGTTCACCAATCATCTGGTCATGCAGGCATTGGGCGAGGGCGGCGAGAAGGAAAGCATCGATCTGGAGGCGGCGCTGGCCCGCCTGCGCGCAAGCGCCTCCGGCCTGCCCGCGCGGCAACGCGCCGAATTCGACCGTCTCGCGCGTCACGCCGGGATCATCATCAAGAACGGTCCCGGCCTCGACACGGACGTGCATGGCCTCATCCACGCCTCGGGTCGCGTCGTGCTGACCCGGCTCACCGACATCGTGCATGGGCAGCTCGCGGCCGAGCTGAGCAAGGCGGGGCGCTACCGTACCGGCTTGCTGGTCAGCGTGGTCGTGCTGCTGCTCGCGCTCGCCGTGCTGGCCTTGCGCTATTTCGACACGCTGCGGCAGCGCGCCAGGGAAAATCGACTGGCGGGCACCGTGTTCGACAGCAGCCAGCAAGGCATCGTCGTCACCGACGCCGTTGGCGATATCCTGCGCGTCAATCCCGCCTTTTGCCGCATGACCGGCTATTCGGAGGCGGAATTGCTGGGGCGCAATCCGCGCATTCTGAAATCCGGCCTCCAGGATGCCGCCTTCTATCAATCCCTCTGGGACAGCCTCGCCGAAACCGGGCGCTGGCAGGGCGAGATGCAGAACCGGCGCAGCAACGGCGAACTGTATGTGGAGTGGATCAACATCGACGCGGTGGTCGGCGAGCAGGGTGAAAAACTCTATGTCGGCATCGCCTCGGATATCTCCGAACTGGTGAACAGCCGCGAGCGCCTGGCGCGGCTGGCCTATTTCGACACACTGACCAATCTGCCCAACCGGGTGCTGTTCCAGGATCGCCTGCGCCATGCCATCAGCCAGAGCCGTCGCGAACAGGAAAAACTGGCGCTGATCGTGGTCGACCTGGACAACTTCAAGTCGGTCAACGACACCCTGGGCCATGCCGCCGGCGATGAAATGCTGGTCGAGGTGGCGCGACGGCTGCAGGATTGCGTGCGCGATTCGGACACGGTGGCGCGCCTGGGCGGCGATGAGTTCGCGTTGATCCTGATGGACGCGAAGGGACCGGAAGAAATGGCGCGGATCGCGGAAGGCATCATCATCGCGCTCGGCGTGTGCTATCGCCTCACGGATCTCGAGGTCGCCGGCGGCGCCAGCCTCGGCATCACCTTCTATCCGGACGACGGCGAGAGCGCGGAGGATCTCCTGAAAAACGCCGATGTGGCGATGTATCGCGGCAAGGAACGGGGCCGCAACACCTATCAGTTCTTCACGGGTGACATGGCCGCCAGCGTGACCGACGCCATGCGCATCGAGTCCGGTCTGCGCCGCGCGCTCGAAACCGATGAGTTGTCCATGCACTACCAGCCCCAGATCGGCGCCGACGGTCGCAT
>CAZONS010000420.1:0-2898 GCA_964581195.1 uncultured Thiobacillus sp.
TCTACCAGATTTACGAGGGCGCCGCCCTGCTCGCCGGCGCCAAGCCCTACTTCCTCAACACCCTGCCGGAGAACGGCTTCCGCTGCGATTTCGCTGGCGTGCCGGAAGACCTGTGGGAAACGGTGCAGCTGGCCTATGTCTGTTCGCCCGGCAACCCCACCGGCCGCGTGATGAACCTGGCCGACTGGGGCGAGATATTCGAGCTGGCCGAGCGCCACGGTGTCGTCATCGCCGCCGACGAGTGCTACTCGGAAATCTACTTCGATGAAGGCCACCCCCCGCTGGGCGCGCTCACCGCGGCGAAGAAACTCGGCCACGACTTGCGCAACCTGGTGGTGTTCAACAGCCTGTCCAAGCGTTCCAACGTGCCCGGCCTGCGCTCCGGCTTCGTCGCCGGCGACGCCGAGCTGATAAGGCAGTTCATGCTCTACCGCACCTACCACGGCGGCGCCATGAATCCCGCCGTGCAGGCAGCCTCCGCCGCCGCCTGGCGCGACGAGGGCCATGTCCACGAGAACCGCCGCCAATACCGCGAGAAGTTCGCCGCCGTCATGCCCATCCTCAAGGGCGCCCTCGAATTCGAGGCGCCGGACGCGGCCTTCTATCTCTGGGCGAAAGTGCCAGGTGACGACGACACGGTCTTCGCCCGCGAGCTGTACCGTGAGAAACACGTCACCGTACTGCCCGGCTCCTTCCTGGCGCGCGAGGCCAAGGGCGTCAACCCGGGCAAGGGCTACATCCGCATCGCCCTGGTCGATGGCCTGGAGCCCTGCATGGACGCGGCGCGGCGGATCGTCGATTTCGTCGGCAGGTGAGGGCCAAGACAGTCGGAGCGCAGCCATGGCGAAAAGCAACCTGTTGAAATCGGACGACGTCACTTTTCTCGACCTGATCGGGAACGGCAAGATTTACCGTGTGCCGCCCTATCAGCGCGACTACTCCTGGGAAGAGGAGCAATGGGAAGACCTGTGGAACGACATCCTTGAATTGCGTGTGTCAGCCGACGCCCGGCACTACATGGGCGCCTTGGTCGTGGAAGCTCAAAGCGATCGGGAATTCCTCATCATCGACGGCCAGCAACGCCTGGCAACGCTGAGCATCCTAGCTCTGGCCATCGTCGATGCCCTGCCCGCGCGATCCGGCGACGCCAGCGAGCGCGCCGCCAATCAGGATCGCGCCCTGCGCCTGCGTGAACGCTTCATCGGCGCCAAAGATCCCGCCTCACTGGTCGAAAGCAGCAAGTTGTTCCTGAACGAAACCGACGATGCCTTCTATCAGGACTATCTGGTGCAATTGCGGCAGCCGAACAACCCGCGCGGCCTGCCCAAATCCAACCGTCTGCTTTGGGCGTGTTTTCAGTGGTTCGGCAAACGGCTGGACGCGCTCGGCGTGGATGGCGAGGCGCTGGCGACCCTGCTCAACGAGACGGTAGCCCGGCAATTGCTCTTCATCCTGATCAAGGTCGAGGACGAAGTGAATGCCTATATGGTGTTCGAAACCCTCAACGCCAGGGGACTCGAGCTCTCCTCCACCGACCTGCTGAAGAACTACCTGTTCTCGCGCGTCAAGGTCGCGGCCGACCTGGCGGCGCTACAAAGGCGCTGGAAATCCCTGATGGCCATCGTCAAGCAGGAACGTTTTCCGGATTTCCTGCGCTATCACCTGCTGTGCGAGTTGCCGAGAATCCGCAAGCAACGGCTGTTCAAGGAAATTCGCGACCTCGTGCAAAGCCCCGGCGAAGTCTTCGACCTCATGCGGATACTGGAAAGCCGCGCGGAATTGTTCGCGGCCCTGAACGACAGCGAGCACGAATACTGGACGGAATCCCCGGAAACCAAACGCCACGTCCGGGAATTGCAGTTGTTCAAGGTGCGGCAGATGACCCCCTTGCTGTTCGCCGCCTGGGAGAAACTGGAAAAACCGGATTTCACACGCTTGCTCAAACTGGTCGGCGTGATTTCCTTCCGCTACAGCATCATTTCCGGACTCAACACCAATGAGCTGGAACCGATCTACCACAAGGCCGCGAAGGCCCTGCTCAGCGGCCAGGCCACGAGCCCCGGCGAGGTTTTTCAGCACCTGAAGCCCATTTATGTGCCCGACGATAAATTCGCGGGCGACTTCATGGTCAGGGAGATCGAGACACGGGGCCAGCGCAAGCACCTGGCCAAATACATCCTGTGCAAACTCGAAGCCGATACCGCGCAAAAGCCCTGTGACTGGGAATCCGACCCCGCCAGCATCGAACACATCCTGCCCGAAAATCCATCGTCGGATTGGGACGCCTTGTTCAACCCGGAGCGCCAACCTGATTTCATCTATCGGCTCGGTAACCTGACCCTGCTCGAAGCCAATCTGAATCGGGAAATCGGCAATGGTCTGATCGAAGCGAAACGTTCCCGCTACAGCCGCAGCGCCTACCAGATGACCCGGAACCTGGCCGAACAAACACCTGATGAATGGACACCCGCGACGCTCGAGGCCCGGCAACAACGCCTGGCTGCCAGAGCTGCGCATATCTGGCGTTCGGATTTCGCCTGACCCCCACTTTTCTCAAGAGGACCGCACCATGCAAGAACTGCAACAGATCATCGAGGAAGCCTTCGAGCGCCGCGCCGACATCACCCCGCGCAACGTCGAACCCAAGGTCAAGGACGCGGTCATGGCCGTGCTCGACCTGCTCGACATGGGCGAACTGCGCGTCGCCGAGCGCGGCGAGGGCCAGAACTGGGTCACCCACCAGTGGATCAAGAAGGCGGTGCTGCTGTCCTTCCGCCTCGAGGACAACGCCTTCATCAAGGGCGGCTTCACCAACTACTACGACAAGGTGCCCTCCAAGTTCGCCGACTTCAACAGCCGCGACTTCCGCGAGGGCGGCTTCCGCGTGGTGCCGCCGGC
>CAZONS010000421.1:0-2875 GCA_964581195.1 uncultured Thiobacillus sp.
CGCGGAAGGAGAAGGACACGTTGCTGACGCCGCCGGAGATGTGGGCGTGCGGCAAGTTCTGGCGAATCCAGCGGGTCGCCTCGATGAAATCGACGGCGTAATTGGCGTGTTCCTCGATGCCGGTGGCGATGGCGAAGACGTTGGGGTCGAAGATGATGTCTTCCGGCGGGAAGCCGACCTGTTCCGTGAGCAGCCTGTAGGCGCGGGTGCAGATTTCCACCTTGCGCGCATAGGTGTCGGCCTGTCCCTGTTCGTCGAAGGCCATGACGATCACCGCCGCGCCGTAGCGGCGCGCCAGGCGGGCGCGCTCCAGGAATTCGGCCTCGCCTTCCTTCATCGAGATCGAGTTGATCACCGGCTTGCCCTGCACGCACTTGAGGCCGGCCTCGATCACGCTCCACTTGGACGAGTCGATCATGATCGGCACCCGCGCGATGTCCGGCTCGCTGGCCACCAGGTTGAGGAAGCGCACCATCGCCGCCTCCCCGTCGAGCATGCCCTCGTCCATGTTGACGTCGATGATCTGGGCGCCGGCTTCCACCTGCTGCAGGGCGATGGCCAGAGCTTCGTCGTAGTTGCCCTCGATGATCAGACGCTTGAACTTGGCCGAGCCGGTGACGTTGGTGCGTTCGCCGACGTTGACGAACAGCGCGTCGGCGCCGACGTTGAACGGCTCCAGGCCGGACAGGCGCAGGGCCGGCGCGATCTCGGGCAGGGCGCGCGGGGCGCAGTCGGCCACCGCCTCGGCGATGGCCTTGATGTGTTCCGGCGAGGTGCCGCAGCAGCCGCCGACGATGTTGAGCAGGCCGGAGCGCGCCCACTCGCCGATCTGTTCCGCCATCTGCGCCCCGGTCTCGTCATAGCCGCCGAAGGCGTTGGGCAGGCCGGCGTTGGGGTGGGCGGAGGTGAGGCAGTCGGCGATGCGCGCCAGTTCGTCGATGTGCTGGCGCAGTTCCTTGGCGCCCAGGGCGCAGTTGAAGCCGAAGGAGAAGCAGTCGGCGTGGCGCAGCGAGTTCCAGAACGCTTCCACCGTCTGCCCGGACAGGGTGCGCCCGGAGGCGTCGGTGATGGTGCCGGAGATCATGATCGGCCAGGTCTTGCCTGTGTCATCGAAGTACTTCTTCACCGCGAACACCGCCGCCTTGGCGTTGAGGGTGTCGAACACGGTCTCGATCAGGATCAGGTCGGCGCCGCCCTTGACCAGACCATCGGTGGCCTCGTAGTAGGTGGCGACCAGTTCGTCGAAGCCGACGTTGCGGAAACCGGGGTCGTTGACGTCGGGCGACAGGGTGGCGGTGCGCGAGGTCGGCCCCAGCACGCCGGCGACGAAGCGCGGCTTGTCCGGGGTCGAATACTCGTCCGCCGCCGAGCGCGCCAGCTTGGCGCCTTCGAAGTTGATCTCCCAGACCAGCGACTCCATGCCGTAGTCGGCCATGGAGATGCTGTTGGCGTTGAAGGTGCAGGTTTCCAGGATGTCGGCGCCGGCGGCCAGGTATTGCGCGTGGATGTCGCGGATGAGGTCCGGCCGCGTCAGTACCAGCAGGTCGTTGTTGCCCTTGAGGTCGCTCGGCCAGTCGGCGAAGCGTTCGCCGCGATAGTCGGCCTCGGCCAACCCGTGACGCTGGATCATGGTGCCCATGGCGCCATCCAGGATCAGGATGCGGCGTTGGCCAAGAGCGCGAAGTTCGGCGGTGCGATCGGACATGATGGTCGGGCGGCTACGGAAAGGGCGCGGATTTTACCATCCGCCCCGAACCGGGCCCGTCGCCTTCACCGCATCGCGGCTTCAGGCGCGCTGGCGGGTGAAGGACCGGGGCTTTTTCACCACGGGCGTGACGCTGGCGGCCCCTTCCAGGGGCTGGTTGGCGAATATCCAGGCCATCACCGTGATGGCGATGAGGTGGTAATAGAGGTCGAAGTAGGACAAGCCGAGGAAGGCCCCGGCGGATGCGTAGCCGACCATGCTGACCTGGACCATGGCGGCCAGGTCGGCGGCCCATTTTCGATCCGGATCCCGCTTGAACTTCCGCATGATCTGGTTGCACCGCGCCCAGGTCATGAATCCGAGCGTCATGAAGATGCCGAAGCCGATGAAACCCTGTTCCCCCATCTGCTCGAAATAGATGCTGTGCACGTCATGCACCCGGTTGGGCTCGGGGCCGTACTGGGCGAAGGTCGGCGGCCGGAACATGTCCATGCCGCCGCCGGTGATCCGGCTCTTCGCCACATTGAAGGCGGTCCACCAGGCGTTGATCCGGCCCAGGGAGGAGTCGTCCTGCTGGTAGGTCTTGATCGTGTTCATCCGGTCATACCAGGCCTGCGGCATGATGCTGCCGATGATCAGGACGCTGCTGCCGATCATCAGGGCGGTGATGAACTTGTTGCGGCTCTTGAACCAGAGGAACAGCCCCATGGCGGCGAGGCCGAGCAGGCCACCGCGCGACTGGCTGCCGATCGCCGCGATGGCGGACAGCATCATCGCCGCGCCCAGGCCCAGTTTCAGCCAGGGGCGCCGCTCCTGCAGACGCAGGTAGGCCAGCAGGGGAATGATCATCGCCAGCACCAGGGCCATCTCGTTGTTGCCGCCGAAGAAGGTGCCGTCCGGCCCCTGCACCCGGTGCACCCCGCCCTTCATGATGGTGAAGATACCGCCCTTGATGCCATAGAAGCCCAACGAGATGCAGATGATCCAGATCAGCCCGTTCAGGCGCTCGCGGGTATTGATGACCATCAGGGTGACGAAGGTCATCAGCAGCACCTTGAACACCTTGATGAAGTTATCCCAGGCCAGCGCGGGATAGAAGGCGAAGCTGGTGGTCACGACCATCCAGAAGACGAAGATCAGCAGCAGGATCGTTTCCCGCGTCCAGGGAAT
>CAZONS010000422.1:0-2872 GCA_964581195.1 uncultured Thiobacillus sp.
ATCATCATGACCCGGGTCACCGTGCCTGTGGGCGAGGACATCGGTTTCCTGCCCGGCACCGAGGAGGAGAAGATGACCCCCTGGATGGGCGCCCTGGAAGACAACCTCGACGTGCTCAACAAGCCCGACGAGGAGGCTGGCGAGTGGGGCAGGGCGGCCACGCAAGACCTGGTGCGCAGCCGGATCAAGGTGAAATCACTCAACTTCATGCGCGGCCGCACCTTCATCAACAAGTTCCTGATCATCGACGAGGCGCAGAACCTCACCTCCAAGCAGATGAAGACCCTGATCACCCGCGCCGGGCCCGGCACCAAGGTGGTCTGCCTGGGCAACATCGCGCAGATCGACACGCCCTACCTGACCGAAGGCAGTTCCGGCATCACCTATGTGGTCGACCGCTTCAAGGGCTGGGAACACGGCGGTCACGTCACCCTGGCGCGCGGCGAACGCTCGCGGCTGGCGGATTACGCGGCGGGGATACTCTGATTCGGGCCGCGTTCAGGTCGCGGGTAACGCGGAAATAAGGCCGAGATGATCCACGAACGGGTCGAAGTCCCGATCGCCGAAAAGCAGGGGCAAGCCATTGTCAATGCAATAGGTGGCGATCACGGTATCGACGGTCTTCCGCACCGTGACGCCCCGCGCGCGCAGCTGCCTGAAATTCCGGGCGGCCTGGATGGCGATGTCCCGGCCCGCCAGGCTCACCACATCCAGAACCGTCATGAGTTTCAAGGCCTGATTGAAGTCCCGTTCCGCGGCAAAGCCCTGCAACACTTCCGCCAGTATCAGGTCTCCCATTACGATGGGTTCCTTGCCGAGTATCGCGTCCAGTCTGTCCGACTGGGGCGTCATCGTGCCGCGGAAGTAGTCGATCCAGACGCTGGAGTCGACCATGATCATGCATCGGTCCTCATGGCGTCGAGATCGCCTTGCCAGTCGAGCTTGCCGCGAAAGCGCCGTATTTCCTCCTGCCGCCGTAGTTGCAGCAAGGTCCGCAGGCCCAGTTCAACCGCTTCACGCTTGGTCTTCAGGCCGGTCACGCGCAGGGTGTCCTGGATGAGTTGGTCGTCAATCACGATGTTGGTGCGCATGATGTGTATGGATTTGTTTGGATGTACACATCATAGGTGCTGTGGCGATCCCTCTCAAGCAGGCATGCGCCGCCCCAGTCATTGACCATGTTCCGTTTCCTCCACGCCGCCGACACCCATATCGACAGCCCGCTCGAAGGCCTGGATGCCTATGACGGCGCGCCTGTGGAGGCCCTGCGCGGGGCGACGCGGGTGGCGTTCGAGAACCTGGTGCGGCTGGCGCTGGAGGAAGAGGTGGATTTCCTGCTCCTCGCCGGCGACATCTACGATGGCGATTGGAAGGACTTCAGCACCGGCCTCTTCCTCACCCGGCAACTGCGGCGGCTGCGGGAGCGCGGCATTCCGGTCTACCTCATCGCCGGCAACCATGACGCCGCCTCGGTGCTGACCCGCAAGCTCACGCTGCCGGACAACGTCCACGTGTTCTCGACGCGGACGGCGGAAAGCCGGGAGGTGCCCGGCCTGCCCGTGGTCATACACGGACGCGGCTTCCCGCATCGCGCCGTGCCGGAAAACCTGGCGCTGGACTATCCGGCGCGGCGACCGGGCCTGTTCAACATCGGCCTGCTCCACACCAGCCTCACCGGCGCGCCCGGCCACGATACCTACGCGCCCTGTTCCCTGGCCGACCTGGCGGGAAAGGGGTACCAGTACTGGGCGCTGGGCCATGTGCATCAGCCGCAAGTGCTGTCCACCCAGCCGTGGGTGGTCTATCCCGGCAACAGCCAGGGGCGCCATGTCCGCGAGGCCGGCGCGCGCGGTTGCCGGCTGGTGACGGTGGGCGACGATCTGGAAGTGGTCGACGCCGAATTCCGCGCCCTCGACGTGGTGCGCTGGACGCGTCTGGAAATCGATGTGTCCGACGATGCCAGCCTCGCGGACGCGCACGCGCGCATCGGCGATGCGCTGGTCGAGGCCGCGGCGGCGGCGGAAGGACGGCTGCTGGCGGCGCGCATCGTCCTGGTCGGCGGCACGACGCTGCACGCCGCCCTCAAGCGCGATCTGCCCGGTCTGCGCGCCGAATGCATCAACCAGGCGCAACGCGTGCCGGACGGCATCTGGATCGAGAACGTTGAGGCGCGCGTCACCCCGCGCCAGAGCCTGGCCGAACTGGCCGCGAGCGACGACCTCGGCCGCATCGTCCTGGAAGCCCTGGAACAGGCGGCCGCCGGGGAACTGGAGATGCCCGGGGAAGTCGCCGATCTGCTGAAGATCCTGCCGGCGGAGTTGCGCGATGAGGTCGAGGCCGAACTCGATGCGGCGCGGCGCGAGCCCCTGCTCGACGACGTGCGCGGCATCCTGCTCGCCGCTCTGGAACGGACGGAGGGCTGAAACCGGCATGCGATTCCGCCGTATCCACATCCCCGCCTATGGTCCGTTCACCGATCTGGCGCTCGATTTTCCCGCCGGTGGTCCCGGCTTCCACCTGATCTACGGCCGCAACGAGGCCGGCAAGAGCTCCCTGCTGCGCGCCATCCGCGATCTGCTCTATGGCATCCACGCCCAGACGGCGGACAACTTCCTGCACGATTACAGGGACTTGCGCATCAGCGCCGAAATCGAGAACCGGGCGGGGCATCGGCTCGCCATGCAGCGGCGCAAGGGGCGGAGCAACACCTTGCTCGACGGCGCCGGGAATCCCCTGGCCGATGACGCCCTGGCCCCCTTCATCGGCACGGTGGACCGCGACTTCTTCACCACCATGTTCGGCCTTGGCGCCGAGGAATTGTAAGGGTGTTCGCTGCCAACCACGACCTTTAATCGTTTCATGCGCTCGGCGC
>CAZONS010000423.1:0-2872 GCA_964581195.1 uncultured Thiobacillus sp.
AAGGATTCCCGGCGACCGTTGCCGGTCGGCGCCATGCCCATCAGGCGGGCGTTCATGGCGTCCTGCATGTAGCCCTTGAGGATGCCGTTCTCGATCAGCACGGTGGCTTGCGTCGGGTTGCCCTCGTCGTCGACGTTGAGCGAGCCGCGGCGATCGGCGAGGGTGCCGTCGTCGACCACGGTGACGCCGTCCGCCGCCACCCGCTGGCCGATGCGGCCGGAGAAGGCGGAGGAGCCCTTGCGGTTGAAGTCGCCCTCGAGGCCGTGGCCGATGGCTTCGTGCAGCAGGATGCCGGGCCAGCCGGCGCCGAGCACCACGGTCATGTTGCCCGCCGGCGCCGGAATGGCATCGAGGTTGGTCAGGGCCTGCGCCACCGCCAGCTGCGCGTATTCGCGCAGCTGGTCGTCGTTGAAATGCGCGTAGCTGAAGCGGCCGCCGCCGCCCGCCGAACCCTGCTCGCGGCGGCCATCCTGTTCGACGATCACCTGCAGCGAGACCCGCACCAGCGGTCGCACGTCGGCGGCGACGCGGCCGTCCAGGCGCGCCACCAGGACCACCTCGTATTCGCCGGCGAGGTTGGCCATCACCTGGCTGACCCTGGGGTCGAGTTCGCGCGCGTATTTCTCCAGGCGATGCAGCAAGGCCACCTTGTCCGCCTCGGTGAGGGTCGCCAGGGGATCGATCGGCGCGTACAGCGCGCGTCCACGCACCTGGCTTTGCACCCGCGCGCCGGCGGACTGGCCGGCGGCGGCGATGGCGCGCACGGTGGTGGCGGCTTCCTTGATCGCCTGCAGGCTGATGTCGTCGGAATAGGCGAAAGCCGTGCGGTCGCCGGTCACGGCGCGGATGCCGACGCCCTGGTCGATGTTGAAACTGCCGGACTTGACCTGGCCTTCCTCCAGGCTCCAGGCCTCCGAGCGGGAATACTGGAAATAGAGGTCGGCATCATCCACCCGGTGCGCGGCGAGCAAACCGAATGCCGCGTCGAGCTGCGCGAGGTCGAGGTCGTTGGCCTGCAGCAGCGTGCTCTCGGCGGTGGAGAAAAGGAATTGATGGGGGTCGACGGCGTTCATCTGGGTCTCGTGGTAGCGGCGGGATCACCGGCGGTTGGGCTGCCGGCGAAGCCGCCGGCCGGGCCTGGGGGTCAGGAGGTGATTACATCCACCTTGATGCCCTTGGTGCATTCCAGGGTGCGGTGTTCCAAGGCGGGCAGGCTATGGCGCAGACCCGCCTGATAGGCCGGGTTGATGCCGGCGATGACGACGCCGGAGCCGCGCGGCAGACGGTCGAGGACATTGCCCCAGGGGTCGACGATCATGCTGTCGCCATGGGTTTCTCGGCCGGAGATGTGATAGCCGCCCTGGGCGGGGGCGATCACGTAGGCCTGATTCTCGATGGCGCGGGCGCGGATCAGGATCTCGAAATGCGCCTTGCCGGTGGTGGCGGTGAAGGCGGACGGCACCACGATCAGGTCGACATCGCCCATCGCCCGGTACAGTTCCGGGAAGCGCAGGTCGTAGCAGATCGACAGGCCCAGGCGTCCGTAGGGGGTGTCCACCACCACCACGCGGTCGCCCGGCTCGATGGTGCTCTCCTCGCGGTAGTGCTCGTTGCCGAGGTCGAGGCCGAACAGATGGATCTTGTCGTAACGCGCGGCCAGCTTGCCCTTGTCGTCATAGACCAGGCAACTGTTGCGGACCTTGTCGGGGTCGTCGCAGGCCATGGGAATGGAGCCGCCCACCAGCCAGATTCCGTGTTTCCTGGCCTGCGCGGCCAGGAATTTCTGCATCGGTCCCTTGCCCGGCTGCTCGCGCACCGCGATCTTGTCGGTGTCGTTCAGGCCCATGACGGAGAAGTTCTCCGGCAGCGCCACCAGTTTGGCGCCGGCCGCGGCCGCCATGCCGATGAGGCGTTCCGCTTCCGCCAGGTTGGCGGCCACATTGGGGCCGGACGCCATCTGAATGGCGGCCACCCGGGTGACGCCGGTCGCTTCCTTGGCGGGCTTGGGCGCGGCGCGGGTCTTGGTCTTGGCGAAGCTGGAGGGTTTGACGCGAGTCACGGGGGGGCTTCCTTGCGGCGGGAGGGGGTGGCTTGAGGGTACACAAGGATTTCCATGCGCCGCAATAGCCAAAGCTGTCCACGCCTCAGACATCCACCGGGTCGACGTCCAGGATCCACTTGACGCCGCGTGCCGGCAGCGTCGCCAGCGCCCGCAGCCAGTCGTCGAGAAAGGTCCGCAGACGGCTGCGCGCGCTGGCCTGCAGCAACAGTTGCAGACGATGGCGGCTGGCGACGCGCGGCATCAGCGCCGGCACCGGATCGAACAGCTCGATGCCCTGGCCGAGGCCGACGCCGATCTCGCGGGCGGCGAGGAGGAAGCTCAGGGCCGCCTCCTCGTCGCTCGACTCGGCGCGCAGCACCGCCTGGTTGACGTAGGGTGGGAAGTCGGCGGCGCGGCGCTCGCGCAGGGCGGCCTCGGCGAAACCGGGGTAATCGTGCCGCAGCACCGCCTGGTAGAGCGGGTGGCCGGGATATCGGGTCTGGATCAGAACCTGGCCGGGATGCTCGGCGCGACCGGCGCGGCCAGCCACCTGCATGAGCTGGGCGAACAGGCGCTCGCCGGCGCGGAAGTCCGGCGACACCAGCGCCTGGTCGGCGCCGATCACGCCGACCAGGGTGAGGTGCGGGAAATCATGGCCCTTGGCGACGATCTGGGTGCCCACCAGGATGTCCACCTCGCGCGCGGCGACGCGGTCGCGCATCTCGGCGAAGGCGCCCTTGCGGGAAGCGCTGTCGCGATCGATGCGCAGGATGCGCGCCTCCGGGAAGTGCTCGGCCAGCGTTTCCTCAAGCCGCTGCGTGCCGTGGCCGG
>CAZONS010000424.1:0-2851 GCA_964581195.1 uncultured Thiobacillus sp.
GGCAGCACCTGTGGCCTGCAGTCGATCGAAGTGCTCGAAAGCACCCCCGCCGAGACGGGCCAGGTGGTCCACTGCACGGACATCGTCTGGGTGCCCGATGAGGAGACGGGCGCTCAGGATCAGCAGGATCTCCCGACGGAGGTGTTCCTGCGGGTGATGAACAGCCCGGAGCCCCTGGCCACCGAGGCGTTGGCGGATCACCTCTGGAACCTCTATGGTCACCCGGTGTCCGGGTTGACCCAGCGCCTGGTCGAGGAGGCGCCGGAGCATGCGGTCCTCCTCGATGTGTATGCGACCCCCGCAGTGGTCCAGACGACCCAGGGGCAGGCGGCCCGGCACACCCCTGGGTCGTGGTACATCGACGGCATGGGCAATGACCCGTACAGCGTGGCGATCACGGCCGGCGAGCGGATCGACGGCCCGGATGGCCAGCGGGAGAGCAAGGTGGCCGAGGTCCACGAAAGGGCTGACGCACGCCTGGTGGCGGCAGCGCCGGATCTGGCGGCGGTGGTGCGCCGGCTGGCAGCCGGCGAGGACCTGACCGGGCCGGGCGATCTGATGGGGGCAGCCCGGGAAGCCCTCCGCAAGGCCACTGGCGATGAGTGATCACCAGGTGGCAGAGGTGGTCAGATGCCCGTCATGCGGCGGCCCGCAATGGGAATCGATGCCGCCGCGTCTGGAAACCGATGTGTGCAAGACCTGCGGCCGCCCGACGTGCGTGTGGTGTACCCGCATGCAGGGCGGGCAGTGGGTGTGCGATGCGTGCGGTGAGCCGCAGGTCGATCAGGCGAGCACCTGATCATCGGGTGATGCCGATGCGGCTGCGTGCCGGCAATCAGCAATGATGGCATCCCATGCCGTGGTGATGGGCCGATGCAGCATCCAGTAGGAACCGCCCAGAGCGACATAATGGGCGTAGACGCGGCCCACGAGGGGTTCGCCCATGGCGAACCCGTGGGTGCTCGTGCGCGCCGGCGGTAGGCAGAACAGGGCCTCATCGTAGGCTTCCTGCGTGACCTGCACCGGCGCCCCGCAGACGGCGTCCTCCTGGATGCGCCGGAACTCGTCCGCGCTGCAGCGTTGCAGCGCCAGTGTGCCATCGACGACGTCGCCCTCGGCGTTGCCGGCGAAGCCCCCCCGGCCGGTTTGCGGATCGATGTAGTCCCATGCCGACAGCACGCGATCGAGGTGGGGCACATACAGGACGTCGGGGGCCGGTTCGGACGCATGGGCATGGCGGGGCATGGGTGGGGCTCCTGCAGAGGGATGCCAGCATTCTAGGGCGCAGGCGTGCTGACCGAAGTATCGTTCAGGATTTGGAAATGTGGCGGAGCACGCCGGGTCATGCGTGCGATAGACTGCCGCCCATGGTAACACAAATGCTAAATATAACTTCGCGCGTCTCTCGTGCGGATCTAGGATGCGAGCCTCACGTACGACGTCCTAGCCTGCAGAGGAGACTGTGCCATGCCGACCGCATCCCGCAGCGCGACCACGGTCCAGGAGGCCCCCCGTGCTCACGAGGACCTGGATCACATCCTGGCCTACATGGTCTGCAATGAGCGCACGGACTGGGCGGACCAGATGCTCAATGGCGAGGTGTCCTGTCAGTCCGGGCTCAGCGCCGAGGATGCCGGCCGCTGGCACGCGGTGCTGGCTGCGTGGCAGGAGACGGGAGAGGATCCTGCTGATGCGGATCTGGCCTTCCTGGCCCTGCACACCGAGAGCCATATCTACGGGTCCGTCTGTCGTGAGCGTGCGCGCCTTGATCGCGAGGCCCTGAGCGATCCAGCCCAGGCCGCTCAGGCGGCGGAGGAGACCCGCCGGGGTCCGTCGCTGAGCGTGGTCGAGCAGGAGCGCGACCGTGTGGTGATCGCCATCGACGACTACACCGAGGACGGATGCGGCTGCGACACCCTGATGGTCACCTTCTCGCATGAAGGGATGGTCATCGATGGGGTCACGGGCTGCATGGTCGAAGGGACCATGTCGGCGACCTACGATGAGATCGAGGACCGCCTGCGCTGAGCGGGCCAGGGGAGGAACGATCATGGTCCAGGCCAGTCATCGCACCGAGACCGAACCGCGTTGTGTCGTGGCCGCCCAGGGCGCCCCGACGCAGTTGGTCCACTGCACCGGCATCACATGGGACCGCGACGCGGAGGATGTGACGCCTGTCGCTGCCCCGTTGAGGGAGAGCCTGCCGACGGAGGCGTTCTTGTGCGTGCCGCCGCTGCGCGAGTGGGACAGCGAGGAGAGCCTGGCCGAGGAGTTGGCCGACCAACTGTCAACCATGACCGGCTTCGCGGTGACCGGGTTCTCCCACCAGCTGGTCGACGCGGTGCCGGTGCGCGGCGTCAAGCTGCTCGGAAAGGACCTGGCCGAGCGCCTGGCGCGCGCCACCGCCGATTATACTGCCATCGACGCCATGTCGCAGGCCAGCGGCGAGGGATGGGATGCCGTCGGCTATCGCCGTGATTGGACCATGGCAGAAGCCCTGGGCCTGCTGAGCGACATTCATCGGGCCCTGGCGGCCAAGCGGTAGATCCGCCCGCCACCCACACGAGCAGGAGATCCCCCATGCCACTGCATGACGCAGCGACGGCCAACCACGACCAAGCCAGCTTCGAGGAACGGTGCGATGACCTGCTTGGGGAACGCAGCGGGCAATCGGAGTATGATGCCTGCCGGGAGTTCATCCAGGAGGTCATCCCCAGCATCACGTTCGACCTGGAGGATGATCAGGAGCGCGCGCGCCACCTGTGCTGCGTGGCGGATGAACTGGCGGAGGCTGCTGCTCACTGGCGCGACAAGATCCACCAGGTCATGGGCAGCGCCCGCGCCGAACCGG
>CAZONS010000425.1:0-2849 GCA_964581195.1 uncultured Thiobacillus sp.
GCATTTGGAGGAGACACCCATGCGCATGATTACCCTGGCCCTTGCCGCCGCCGGCCTGACGTCCATGACCACCCAGGCCGCCCCGCTGATGTCCAACGAGTGGGCACAGCAGGCCTGCAATTACTGGAACACCAATACCGCCCTGACCAATGAGCTGGCGGTGAAATGGGCGCCGAACGATGGCGGCCGCGGCTACAAGATCATCCACATGTACCGCACCGATTGTGGCGAGGCCACCAAGGTGGAGATGACCATCTCGACCAAGGGCGGCAAGACCACCTGCAGCTATGCCGGCCCGATCAAGCATGCCGACCTGAACCTCGACATGGACTACAAGATGCACGCCGAGACCGACCGCTGGCGTGAAATGGGCGCCGGTGAATACGGCCCCATGCGCGCCATGATGTTCGGCCGCCTCAAGTTCGAAGGCCCGAAGGTCGAGGCCATGAAGGTCATGGGCCCGTTCGAGCAGTTCCTGCTCATCCCCGGCAAGGTGCCTGGCGACGACAGCTGCCCGAAATAATCCGACCGTCCCGCGAGAAAGCCCGCCTCGAGCGGGCTTTTTTTCGGGCTTCGTCATGTCCCCGCGGGAATTGGAATCACACGCAGCGGCGTGCCGCCGGCGGCGATATCGAACAGCCGGTCGATGTTCGGATGCTTGCCCGGATTCAGGCGCGCGTCCTCGGTGTGCTCCGCGTACAGCAGCAGTCCGGTCCGCGCCGCCTCGCTGTCGATGCGCCCGTAGCGCCCCGCCAGCGCGGCGTAGACACGCACCGAGCCGGCGCTGCCGGGGCGGTTTTCGATCACCGCGACGACGGCATCTCCATTGACCAGTTCCAGATGGGATAGATGAGTGATGGCCGGCAAGGCGGCCAGGTTATCGGCGAAAGACATCAGATGCGGTACACGGTGTGGGTAAGCAGTTTGGAGGTGATCCGCATCGCGCCCCGCACCGGCGCTGGCAGCGGCGCACCGCCATGGGCGATGGCGGTATCGGCGTGCTTCATCTCGTCGATCTTCATCTGTTCGACGATGGCGCGGCTTTTCGCGTCCTGTTCCGGCAGCAGCCCCAGATGACTGTCCAGGTGGCCCTCGACCTGGCGTTCCGTTTCCGCCAGGAAACCCAGGTTCCATTTGTCTCCCAGCGCGCCGGCGAAGGCGCCGAGAGCGAAGGAGCCGGCATACCAGAGCGGGTTGAGGAAGCTCTTGTGGGTACCCAGTTCATCGAGACGTTTTTCGCACCAGGCGAGATGTTCGGTCTCCTCGTCGGCGGCCTCCAGCAACGCCCGCTGCGCTTCCGGGTTGCGCGCGGTCAGCGCCTGGCCGGCGTAGAGCGCCTGCGCGCAGACCTCGCCGCTGTGGTTGATGCGCATCAGGCCGGCGGCATGGCGCTTGTCGGCTTCGCTCATCTCGGCCTCGGCAAGGCCGGCATCCGGATAGGGACGGCGGGAACCGGCCCTGGCGAAAACCGTGCGCAGGGCCTTGTCGAACTGGAGGATGAAGGCGTCGGGGGTGGGCAACATGAGCAGCGTTCCATCTGGATGGGAATCCGATTATCCCGGAAACGGCGTTTTCTTTCTCGTCGCGTCCGTGCTCAAATCCGGGCTTTTTCCCGACCCATGACGCTTCCGGATATCGCCTACGCCGCCGCCGTGCTCGCGCTTGCCTATTTCGTGCGCGGCATCTCCGGCTTCGGCTCCGGCCTCATCGCCGTTCCCCTGCTGGCCTTGCGCTTTCCCTTGCCGGAGGTGGTGCCGTTCATGCTGATCGCCGATTTCGGCGCATCCGCCCTGATCGGCGGCCTCTCCTGGCGCCAGGTCGACTGGCCGGAGATCCGACGCCTGCTGCCGGTCACCGTGATCGGCGTGGTCCTGGGCACGCACCTGCTGGTCTCGCTGCCGGCGGCCCTGTTGCTCAGCATCCTGGGTGGTTTCGTGCTCGCGTTCGGCCTGCGCTCCCTACTGCTCAAGCCACGTCCCTTCACGCCCGCCTCGCCACGCTGGGCCTGGCCCGCCGCGCTGGGCGGCGGCGCCGTGAGCGGCCTGTTCGGCACCGGCGGGCCACCCTACGTGATCTATCTTTCCCACCGCATAGAGGACAAGAGCGCCCTGCGCGCCACCCTCTCGGCCCTGTTCTTCCTGGAAGGCCTGCTGCGCATCGTCACTTTCCTGTTTGCCGGTCTGCTGCTGGGCCTGGAGGTCTGGCGCAATGCCCTGATCGCCACCCCCCTGATCGTCGTCGCGCTCTATGTCGGCAGCCATGTGCATGCGCGCCTCAGCCACCGCCAGATGGTGCAGGGTATCGGCCTGCTGCTGCTGGGGAGTGGCGCGTCGCTGCTCGCCAAGGCCTGGCTGTAAGTATCCGGGCATGAAAAAAGCCGCCTGTTCGGCGGCTTTTTTCGGCGCGGGGAGAATCAGCCCTGCTTCTTGTGGAAGTCGAGCTTTTCCTTGATACGCGCGGACTTGCCGGAGCGCTGGCGGAGGTAGTAAAGCTTGGCGCGACGCACATCGCCGCGACGCTTCACCTCGATGCTGGCGAGCAGCGGGGAGTAGGTCTGGAAGGTACGCTCGACACCTTCGCCGGAGGAAATCTTGCGCACGGTGAAGGCGGAGTTGAGGCCGCGGTTGCGCTTGGCGATGACCACGCCTTCATAGGCCTGGAGACGCTCGCGGGTACCTTCCTTCACCTTCACGCTCACCACCACGGTATCGCCGGGGGCAAAGGAGGGCAGGGTCTTGCCCACCATCAGGCGGTCCATTTCTTCTTTTTCCAGTTGTTCGATCAGATTCATCTTCGTTTCCTTGCACGAAAGTTGGTGGTAGAGGTCTCACACGTCACGAGACTTGCCG
>CAZONS010000426.1:0-2845 GCA_964581195.1 uncultured Thiobacillus sp.
CAAGCTCGACAAGCAGATCGCAGAGATCAAGGAGTTGCGGGAAAAGACCGATGACCTCCTGGCGCGCAAGAACGTGGTGGAATCCCTGCAGGGCAATCGCACCGAGGCCGTCCGCCTGTTCGACGAACTGGCGCGCCGTCTGCCCGAGGGGTTGTACCTGAAAAGCGTCAAGCAGAGCGGCGACAGCCTGGCGCTCAACGGCTACGCCCAGTCCAGCGCCCGCGTCTCCACCTACATGCGCTCGCTCGAGGAAACCGCCCTGTTCCAGGACCCCGCCCTGGTCGAGGTCAAGGCGGCCCAGGTCGGCAACCTCCGGGTCAACGAATTCTCCCTGAATGTGAAAATCACCCACCTTCAGCCGCAACCGGCGGGGAAACCATGAATTTCTCCGATCTCAACAATCTCGATCTGAAGGACATCGCCAATGCGCCGCTCGCGGTGCGCGCGCTGGCGCTGGTCGTGCTGCTGGTGGCGGTGCTCGCCGGGGGCTGGTATCTGCTCTGGTCGGACGGCATCCAGCAGCTCAACGCCGCGCGGGTGGAAGAGCAGACGCTGCGCGATGCCTACACCAGCAAGAAAGCCCTGGCCTACAACTATGCCGCCTACAAGCAGCGGCTGGCGGACGTCGAACAGTCGCTCGCCTCGCTCCTGCGCCAGTTGCCCAATCGCTCCGAGATGGATGCCCTGCTGACCGACATCAACCAGGCCGGTGTCGGTCATGGACTCGACTTCGAACTGTTCCGGCCCGGCAACGAAAGCATGGCCGAGTTCTACGCCACCCTGCCGGTGGCGATCAAGGTCACCGGCCGCTATCACGACATCGCCAGTTTCGTCGGCGACCTCTCCAAGTTGCCGCGCATCGTGACCCTGCACGACATCAATCTGGTTCCGGTCAAGGAAGGCGTGTTGAATCTGGATGCCCGCATCCAGACCTATCGCTACCTCGACGAGAACGAACTGGCCGCCGCCAAGAAACAGCAGGGGGACAAGAAGTGACCAAGCTGATCTGGTTGCTGCCGCTCGCCCTGCTCGCGGGATGCGCCCAGGATGAATTCGCGGATCTGCGCGGCTTCCTCGCCGAATCCGGCAAGGGAGCGGAACAGAAGCTCGAACCCTTGCCGGCGGTCAAGGCGCAGGAAGAGTTCACCTACGATCCCGGCGAACTGCCCGACCCGTTCCGGCCGCGCAGCATGAAGGCGGGCAAGGGCGGCGGCGCCGTCCAGCCCGATCTGAACCGGCCGAAAGGACCGCTGGAGCAGGAACCGCTCGACAGCCTGCGCATGGTCGGCACGATCGACAAGGGCGGGCGGCTCTACGCGCTGGTGCGGCGTCCCGACGGCACCCTGTACCGGGTCACGAAAGGGGATTACATCGGACAGAACTTCGGCGTCATCCTCTCCGTCACCGAAGCCAACATAGAAATCAAGGAAATTGTCCAGGACGGTGCCGGCGACTGGACTGAATCGAAGGCCAACCTGGCCCTTCAGGAGTAAATGGCATGAAAGCGAAGTGTTTCCCCTTGCCCCTGGCGGCACGTCATTTCCTCTGGCTTGCCGCCGTCGCCTTCCTGGCGCTGCCCGCGCACGCGCAGACAGCCGCCACGGGCAACACACTGAGCGCGATCTCACTGGCGCGAGGCAACAATGACAGCCAGGTGGTCAAGCTGGTGTTCAAGAACCCGGTGTCGCAGCCGCCGATCGCTTTCTCCACCAGCAACCCACATCGCCTGGTGCTCGATTTTCCCGCAACCGGCAACACCCTGCCGAAAGTCTCCGAGAAGCTGGAGGGGGGCGCGGTCAACAATTGGCAGGTGGCGCAGGCCGGCAACCGCACCCGTGTCGTGCTCAACCTGAACGGACCCGCCGCCTATGAATTGCGCCATGACCGCAATGTGGTGCTGGCCGTGTTGCGCGCAACGCCGGGCAGCGGTTCCGACGCACCCGTGCCCACGCGATTCGAGGCCGCCATCCCCAGCAGCACTCACGCCATACGCGATATCGATTTCCGTCGTGGCAAGGAAGGCGAATCTCGCATCATGATCAACCTCTCCGACCCCGGCGTCGGCGTCGACATCAAACAGCAGGGCCGCGCCATACAGGTCGATTTTCTCAACACATCCCTGCCCAGCCCGCTGCAGCGCCGTCTGGACGTGGCCGACTTCGCCACGCCCGCGCAACTGGTGGAAACCTTCCAGCAGGGCAAGAACACCCGCATGCTGATCACGCCCAAGGGCAAATGGGATTACTCCGCCTACCAGGCCGGTAACCAGTTCACCCTGGAAGTGCGCTCGCTCGAGGGACCCCAGGCGGCGCAGGAGGGCAAGCCGCAATACACCGGCGAGAAACTGTCGCTCAACTTCCAGAATGTCGAAGTCCGCGCCGTGCTTCAGGTCATCGCCGACTTCACCGGCCTGAACATCATCACCAGCGATACCGTCTCCGGCAATGTCACGCTGCGCCTGAAGGATGTGCCCTGGGACCAGTCGCTCGACATCATTCTCCGCGCCAAGGGCCTGGACAAGCGCACCCACGGCAATGTCATCTGGATCGCCCCGCGCGAGGAACTCGCCGCCAAGGAGAAACTGGAACTGGAAGCCAAGAAGGCCATGGCCGAACTCGACGCCCTGGTCACCCAGTCCTACCGTCTCAACTACGTCAAGGCCAACGAGGTCATGAACCTGCTCAGCGGCGGCAGCCGCCTGGCCAGCAACGTCGCCGAGGACGCGACCTGCTCGCCCAGCGCCACCAGCATCCGCGCCGTCGATGCCACGACCCAGACCAACACGCAGGCCGGACAGATCAACAGCGCCAACCGCATCCTCTCCACTCGCGGCGGCGCCTCCTAC
>CAZONS010000427.1:0-2844 GCA_964581195.1 uncultured Thiobacillus sp.
AGGCAGGACAGATCAACAGCGCCAACCGCATCCTCTCCACTCGCGGCGGCGCCTCCTACGACCTCACCACCAACACCCTGATCGTCACCGACACCGCCGACCGCCACATCGCCGTCGCCAACGTCATCAAGGAAATCGACGTGCCTTCCAAGCAGGTGATGATCGAAGCCCGCATCGTCGTCGCCGACGACAAGTTCGGCCGCAGTCTCGGCGCCCGCCTCGGCTTCAGCGGCAGCGGCAAGGTCGGCAACACCGGTCTGGGCGCCGGCACCTACGGCACCTCCGCCGTCAATGCCACCACCGGCCTGCCCGCCACCGCGCCGGCCGCCAACGTCGACCTGGGGGGGCTCTCCCTGTCGGGCAGCAATTCGCCCAGCAGTCTCGGTATCAGCATCTTCAATGCATCCACCGCCGCCATCCTCAGCCTCGAACTGCAGGCGATGGAACTCGACAAGCGTGGCAAGATCGTCTCCAACCCGCGCGTGGTCACCACCAACCTGCGTCCCGCCGTGATCCTGCAGGGTGAACAGATTCCCTATCAGTCCTCGGTGGCGACCGGTGGCGGCACCACCGCCAGCACCACGTTCAAGGACGCCCTGCTCTGTCTGCTGGTCGCGCCGCAGGTGCTCAACAACGACGCCATCATTCTCAACGTCGAAGTTCAGAAAGACGCAAAAGGCGAAACCACAGACGCCGGTCCCGCCATCAACGTCAAGCGGGTCAAGACCCAGGTGCGCGTCAACAACGGCGAGACCGCCGTGCTCGGCGGCATCTTCGAACAGACCCTGCGCAGCGACACGGAAAAAGTCCCGTTCCTGGGCGACCTTCCAGTACTGGGCCACCTGTTCCGCAATGACGTCAAACAGGATGAAAAGAGCGAACTGCTCATCTTCCTGACGCCGCGCGTGCTGGTCGAGGACGGACCGCGCGTGCGCTGATACAGTGCAACCCGTGGCAGTCCAGCCCATCGGGCATGCAAGCGATTCATCACCAGATCAACCGCGTCGGCCAGTGTGCCGGCGCGGCTCAGGCGGTAAACAGAGAACATCTCGGCAGCAGATTCGTGAATGGGGAATACAGCGATGTACAGCGTTAAATCGATGAAGAGCCTGCTCCTGGCCGGCATGATCGGACTGACCGGACTGCTGGCGGGTTGCGGCGGCGGCGGGGCGGGGGGCACCACCACGACGGGTGGTACCACCGGCGGCACGACCACCACAGCCAGTATTCCCGGTACCGCCGCGACGGGCGCGGCGATGGCGGGCGCGACCGTGACCGTTAAGGACGCCAATGGCCTGACCGTGGCCACCGGTTCCAACACGGTGGCCGCGGATGGCACCTTCACGCTGACGGTGGCCAGTCCATCCGGTTACAGCGCCCCGTTCATGTTGCGCGCCGACCCGACGCCCGCCAGTCCGGCCAGCGGCGATGAGCACTATTCCCTCCTGCTCGCCCTCGATACCACCACCTCCGCGAACAACCGCGTCAACATCACCCCCATCACCAGCCTGATCCTCTACGAGGCGACCAAGCGCAACCTGGCGACCGTGTTCGCCACCCCGGCGCTCTACAACACGCTCGACAGCGCCGTCCTCAGCCAGGCGCGAGCCATCGTGGTCGCCCAGCTTCCCCAGTTGGCCACCCTCGACCAGGACTTCTTTGGACAGCAATTCAGCGCGAACGGTACCGATGCCTATGACGCGGCGATGGATTCCCTGGATTTTGTCCGCCTGACCTTTGTCGGCGATGTGCCGACCCTGGCGAAGTCCGTGGGCTCGGTTGCGTACGATGCCCACCTGCCGCTATATCCGATCCAGTCGCTCTCGGTGTCGCCGGTCAGCACCAGCCAGACCGCGGGCGGGACGCTCAATCAGATCAGCGCGACCCTGACCAATAACCAGGGCAAACCCGCGGCCAACGTCGCGGTCGATTTCAGCACCCCGGCGGGAGGTTTCCTCACAACGGGGGGGGCAACCGCGTCCTCGCTGCAGGCCATCACCAATGCCAGCGGCATCGCGACCGTGCAATTCAAATCTCCTGCCAACCTGGGAACCGCGACCATCACCGCTGCTTCGGCGGATGGCACCGCAACCGGGACGACTGATGTCACCTTCGTGCCGGGCGCGCCGGACACCATCAGCATCAACGCCGCCCCGGCAGAACTCGCGCCCAGCGGTACCACCACCCTGACGGTGTCCGTGATCGACAGCAATGGCAATCCTGTGGCGGATGGCCAGAGCATCACCTTCACCAGCAGTGCGGCCGATGGTCGCTTCGCCGGTTTTGCCACGGTTACGCGCACCACCACCGGCGGCCTGATCGTGATCGACTACACGGCGGGAGTATCGACGGGAACGAAGACCATCACCGCGACCGCTGCCAATGCGAAGACGGCGACCAAGTCACTGACCATCACGGCGGCCCCTTCCAGCGTCGCCAAATTGACCCTGTCGACACCGACCGCCTCGTTGCCGGCGGATGGCGTCAGCCAGGCCACGATTTCCGCATTGGTCCAGGATGCCTCCAACAACCCGGTGGTCGGCGTCACGGTCGCTTTCGCCAACGCTGGCGGCACGCTGTCCGCCAGTTCCGCGATCACCAATGCCAGCGGCATCGCCACGGTGGTGCTGACGGCCGGCAGCAGCGTGCTGACTTCGCGCACCACCGCCAGCATCAACGGCTATAGCGCCAATGCCGATATCGCCTTCACCGCCGGCGCCGTTGCTGCTTTGGGCATCAATGCCGCGCCCAACCAGGTGAAGCCCGGTGGCACCTCGGCCATTACGGTCTCTGCCGTCGACAGCAGCGGCAATCCGGTTCCCAACGCGCCGATCTCGCTGACCT
>CAZONS010000428.1:0-2833 GCA_964581195.1 uncultured Thiobacillus sp.
CATGACCGGAGCGGGCCTCCAGGCGTTCCACCATCAGGCGCAACATGTGTTCGAACGATGCCACCGAGAGTTCCCGCTCGTTGCCGTTGAGGATCTCGACGAAGCGCGACATGTGGGTGCCCTTGAAGTGGTGCGGCAGATGCACGTACATGTTGAACATCGCGATGGTGTGCTGCGCGCCGCCGCTCTTGTCGAGCACCTTGATCGGGTGGCGGATGTCCTTGATGCCGACCCTGTCGATGGCGATCCGGCGCGAGTCGCGGGTTTTCTGGATGTCGGGCATGGTCCCGCTCATCTGTGTCGTGGGGCAGGGCAGGTCGGTTTCGCAGACGGTGTCGCAAGAGGTCATGTGAGTTCTCAATCAGTCGTTGTCAGGGCAGCAGACTGGAAACCAGCTTGAGCATTTCCGTGGTCGGCGTGCCGTAGGGAATGATGCGAACCAGCTTGCCGCTGGTATCGATCAGGAAGGTGTTGACGGTGTGATCCACGGTGTAGCTGTCACCGGTCGGCACGTAACGGAACTGGGCGCCGTACTGGTCGGCCACCTTGCGCAGTTCCGCCTCGCTCCCGGTCAGCGCCAGGATCTCCTTGCCGAAGTGGCTGACGTAAGGGGTGAGGACCTCCGCCGTATCGCGTTGCGGGTCGACACTGATGAAGATGGGTTGCACCCGACGGCGCTTCTCGGGCGGCAGTCGCGTGAGCAGGTGCTGGAACTGCAGCAGTTCGGTGGGGCACATCTCCGGGCAGTAGGTGAAGCCGAAATAGAGCAAAACCACCTTGCCCCGCAGGGCGTTCAGTGAAACCGCGTCGCCCTGGGGGGTGCGCAGGGTGAAGTCTCCCCCCGGCGTGGCGTTGGCCCAGGCGGGAGTGACCAGGCAGAGGATCAGCCAGGCCAGCAGGATGCGCGGCGCTCTCATCTCGATATTCCTGTTAGGCATGAAGAGCGTGCACCTATGCAGGAAACATGCCATGGCCATGCATGGGAACCGCATCCGCGTCCCTATCCCTGTGTCAGCACCACGTGACGTTGCCAGGCAGTCGAACGTCTTCCCGGAGCCGTGGTCCGGGGCGCCCATGCGGAACCGATGCAGGCGTCACCCGGCGGGATGCGTGACAGCGTCACGATTCCGATACAGTCTGTCACGCTGTCCGCGTCCGATTGAGCGCCATGGAGCAGGCGGGGCGCCGTAACGTGTTGTCGTTACGTGAACATAATCCGACTAATACGGTCCACTATTGGTTGGCGCGGATATTGCTCCTGAAAGGATGGTGCTATGCAAAGGCAGGAAATCTTGGAACACGCCCGTCTGGTCAACGCAGTGGTGGGACACGCTGGTGGGATGGAGACTGTGGAAGTCGTCCCGGCCATCGTGCGATCGTGGAACCGATGCGTCCATGACTACGGTCTGGACCCGGTCCGTGACGAACCCGTCGTGGTGCTGAGCCATCGTGAACTCAAGGAGCGGCAGGAGTCGCTGGCCCGTCTGCGCGCCATCGCCCAGGGCGAGATGGCCACGCTCTACCAGCAACTGGCGGGCTCCGGCTTTTCCGTGCTGCTGACCGACCGGGAAGGGGTGGTGCTGGATTTTCAGGGGGATCCGTCCTTCAGCGAGACCGCCGCCCAATGCGGCATGCTGGAAGGCGCCCTCTGGGGCGAGCAGCACCAGGGCACCAACGGCATGGGCACCTGCGCCATCGAGCAGCGTCCGATCCTGGTCCATCAGAACGAGCACTTCCTGACCCGCAATGTCGGCCTGACCTGCTCCGCCGCGCCGATATTCGATCACGAAGGCGGTCTGCTGGCCGTGCTCGACGCCTCCAGCTTCTCGCACATGGCGCAGCAGCACACCCTGGTGCTGGTCAACATGTCCGCGCAGATGATCGAGAACCGCGCCTTCCTCTGCCGTTTTCGCGGCCAGTACGCGCTGCGTTTCCACAGCCGCCCCGAGTTCATCGGCACGTTGTGGGAGGGTGTGCTGGCGCTCGAGGAAAGTGGCGCCATCCTCGCCGCCAATCGCAGCGCCCTGTTCCAACTGGGCTACAAGAAACCCGCCGATCTGGTCGGGCTGCAGGTGCGCGACCTGTTCAACACCGGCATGGCCAGCCTGCTCGGGCACAAGACCCAGGGCTGGCTCAACCCGGTCACGCTCCATGAAGCCCGCCAGGGTAACCGCTTCTTCGGCCTGGTGCGGCCGCCGGAACACGAGACTACCGGCTCCGCCAGCGCCAGCCGCCGGCCCATGCCCGTCAGCGTGGCTCCGGGCGAATCGAAAGTGGTGCGGCTGGAGGAGCTGCAATTCGGCGACCAGACCATGGAATACAACGTGCGCTGCGCCCGTCGGGTGCTCGAACGCGACATTCCCATCCTGCTGACCGGCGAGACCGGCACTGGCAAGGAAGTCTTCGCCCAGGCGATCCACCACGAGCAGGCGGGGGATGCGCGGCCCTTCGTCGCGGTGAACTGCGCCTCGATCCCGGAAACCCTGATCGAGAGCGAACTGTTCGGCTACAAGGCCGGCGCCTTCACCGGCGCCAGTCGCGAGGGCCGTCGCGGCAAGATCCTCCAGGCCAGCGGCGGCACCCTGTTCCTCGACGAGATCGGCGACATGCCGGTGATGCTGCAGGCCCGTCTGCTGCGTGTGCTGGAAGAGCGGGAAGTCATCCCCCTGGGCGGCGAGACCCCGGTCAAGGTGGACATCAAGTTGATCAGCGCCACCCACCGCAACCTCAAGGAGCTGGTCGCGGAAGGGCGCTTTCGGGAAGACCTCTACTACCGTCTGCAAGGCATCACCCTCAAGCTGCCGGCCCTGCGCGAACGCCAGGACCGGCTCGA
>CAZONS010000429.1:0-2832 GCA_964581195.1 uncultured Thiobacillus sp.
TAGGCGCGCGAGTGCAACGCCTCCTCCACGAAGGGGTGGCGTGGCAGGGCGTTCATGGCGGCCAGCACCATGGCGTCCTTGATGCCCTGCTCCCTGAGCCGTTCGAGCATGCGCGCACGTGTGCGCTGCGAGACCATGCCGATGCCGACGTTCATGTCAGTGCGCGCCGGACAGTCCCAAGCGTACCGACCGCCGCCACGGGGTATCGCGCGGCGGAGGCTTCACCCGACGGCGAACACGGTGAGCGTGGGCGTTGCTTCATGTCGCCAACCACTCCTCGACCAACCCGAGCTGGGCATAGCGGGTGAGATCGAGTTGCAATGGAGTCAGGGAAATGCGGTTTCGCGCCACGGCGTCGAAATCGGTGCCCGGGCCGGCATCCTGCGCGGCACCGGCCGCGCCCACCCAGTACATCGTCTGGTTGCGCGGGTTGATGGTCTTCACCGTGTCCTGCGCCTTGTGGCGGCGACCGAGGCGGGTGACCTCGACGCCGGCGATGTGCTCGGATGGCACGTCGGGCACGTTGACGTTGAGCAGGACATGCTCGGGAAACGGCTTGTCCGCGAAGCGCGCCACCAGGCCGACGAGGTAGTCCGCCGCCGTCTGGAAATGTTCATCCCGGATGTTGGCGAGCGAAACCGCGATGGAGGGGATGCCCAGCAGGAAACCCTCGGTGGCCGCCGCGACGGTGCCGGAGTACACCGTGTCGTCGCCCATGTTGGCGCCGTGATTGATGCCGGAAATGACCATGTCCGGCAGTTGTGGCAACAGGCCGGTCACCGCCAGATGCACGCAATCCGTCGGGGTGCCGTTGACGTAGTGGAAGCCGCCGGGTGTCTTGCGCACCATCAGCGGCCGATCCAGGGTCAGGGAATTGCTGGCGCCGCTTCGATCACGCTCCGGAGCCACCACCGTGATGTCATGACCATGCTGCCCTAGCGTGCTGGCGAGCACCGCCAGGCCGGGGGCGAAATAGCCATCGTCATTGCTGAGGAGTATCCGCATTCAAGCGTCTGTCGGGTGGGTTGTTGCGAGTCGTTGCCGGTTGCAGTCGCCAGGCTCGTCGCCAGTCGCGGCGGGGCGATTCTACGTGGTTTGACCGGGCTGTTGTAGCGCGGGATGCGCATCCGCGCCGTCGCGCCACGCTTTTCCGTCCTCAAGTCCAGGCGCGCGGGGCCGATATCCGCACCACCCCCGTCAGCCAACCCTCACCATGCCCGGCCTGTCCCCGCGACTCTTCTGCGTCCTGCTCCCGTTTCTGTCCCATGTGGCGAGTGGCGCGGATTGGTTCGTCAGCAATCGCGTCGAGATCGAGCATGGGGCGCTGCGCATCGACCATACGAAATCCGTGAAAGAAATCACCCAGGCGCAGGCCAGGGGCGGCTTCCCCGCCCAGCATGGTCTCGGCCTGTTCCAGAACCGGATCAAGACGGAGCTGGTTTTCGAAGGCCCGGAAAAAGCCCTGGACACACGCCGCCTGAGCATGACCACGCGCATCGTCACCGCGCCGGTCATTTATGTCGCGCGTGAATTTCCGGAACAGACCTGCGCTTACCGCCTGATCGTCGATCATGAAATGCTGCACCAGCATTTCGACCTGGAAGTGCTGCGCGCCATGCCCGGGGAGATCCAGGCCATCACCCGCGTGGTGTTTTCCCCGGACGCGCTGGACTGGGCGCGACCGCTGGACCTGGATCGCGCCAGAAAGCGCTTCTTCCAGCAGTACGACTACCGCTATCAAGCGCGTTCATTGCCCCGCCATCAGCGCATCGACAACCCGCGGTCCTATGGCCACCTGAGCACCCTGTGCGGTGGTGAGATCACCCGGCTGCTGGCGGGCAGGCAACCCTGAACCAGGGCAGCACCCCGCTGACCACGCTCAGGCATCGCGGCAGGGCGCGCAGAAACGCTTTTCCAGGAAGGTCTGGAACGCGCCGCTGACCTCCGGGTGCTTGAGCGCGTATTCCACCGTCGCCTCCAGATAACCCAGCTTGCTGCCGCAGTCGTACCGCTTGCCCTCGAACTCGTAGGCCAGGACTTGCTGTTCCTTGAGCAGGGAGGCGATCGCGTCGGTCAACTGCAGTTCACCGCCGGCGCCGCGCTCGATATGCTGAAGGTGATGGAAGATGCGCGGGGTGAGCACATAACGCCCCACCACGCCGAGGGTCGAGGGAGCGACGTCCGGAGCGGGCTTCTCGACGATCTGGCTGACGCGAGAGAGGCGTTCCGCCAGCGGTTCGGTGGCGACGATGCCGTAGGACCCGGTGTCTTCCGGCCTCACGTTCTGCACCCCCACCAGCGAGCACTGGTAGTAGTTGTAGAGATCGCACATCTGCTTGGTCACGCCCGGCTGGCCGTCGATCAGGTCGTCGGCCAGCAGCACGGCGAAGGGCTCGTCGTTCACCGCCGGCTTCGCGCAGAGCACCGCATGGCCCAGCCCGAGGGCTTCGGCCTGGCGGATGAAGATGTAATTGACGTTGGACGGCAGCATGCCGCGCAGTTTCTCCAGGGCCCGCAGCTTGCCGCTCGTCTCCAGTTCGACTTCCAGTTCATAGGCCTTGTCGAAGTGATCCGCGATGGCGCGCTTGGTGCGACCGATGATGAAGATCAGGTCGGTGATCCCTGCCTCCGCCGCCTCTTCCGCCGCGTATTGGATCAAGGGCCTGTCGACGATGGGCAGCATTTCCTTGGGACTCGCCTTGGTGGCGGGAAGGAATCGGGTGCCCATGCCGGCGGCGGGAAATACGGCTTTGGTGACGCGTTTCATCTGCGAGCTCCTCTTTGGTATCTGTTGGCCATGAATCGCGAAGCAGGATACCGCAGTCACCTTTC
>CAZONS010000430.1:0-2817 GCA_964581195.1 uncultured Thiobacillus sp.
GAGGGCGCGCGAGTATTCATGCAATATCCGGGCTAGCAGCCTGTCGGACTTTGGGATCTCCGGCTGCAAAGCGACCGCGCCGGCCCCTTTTCGCTATCGGAGCCCACAGTCCGACAGGCTGCCAGCCCGGTCAGTCGAGAGGAGAAATCAGGCCCGATTCGATCGCGAAGCGGGATACGGACTGCATCTCAGAGTCCTCATGGCGATGACGCCATGACACGCCGGAGGTCTGCTGGAGGCCCGGAAGCATCCGCGCCACGATGCGTCCATGCCGTGACAGGGCAAGCTCCTCTCCCGCCTCGACGGCGGAGAGCAGCGCGGGAAAGGAGGCTTCCGCCTCGTTGATACGGATGATTCGCATCTTGACTCCTCGAGGGTGGCCCCTCATTCGCGGGGACGGATACTCACTCCACCACCTCATGCCAGGTCACCCGCCCTGGTCCTTCCGGCCCAAGACTGTTGGTGATGGACTTGAGATCGCCAGTGAGACTGTTGAGCAGCGCATAACCCTTCTTGACCTTGCCGGATGCGCGCAGGAAAGTCGCTCCTCCGAGCGCCGCGCCGGTCTTGACGCCGCCGATGCGGGCATCGGTGTCCGTATCCATTTCGCCGTTGCCGTTGGTGTCGAAGATGGGAGAGGGCAGCACGCTGCCGTTGGCGAAGTCCAGCGCCATGAGCCAGCCATCGCCACCGTGCTGGCAGGGCGCGTCGCTGGGGATGAAGGTACTGAAGAAGATGACGCCGTTGAGCAATTGCGGCACACCGGTCAGACGCTCGCCGCTGGCCGGCAGATCCAGCCGCCAGCCGAGATAGGCCGAGGGCGAACCGCTGGACTCGCAACTGGACAGGCTGGTGGCATTACACCAGACCACGGTCGTATTGCTGGGCACGCGCACACTGGAGTTGACGGTACGCCCGTTGATCACGCTTCCGGCCGCGTATTCGGAGATCGATTGCGCCACCAGCCATTGCCGACCGCCGATGGCGGCCTCGGCGATCGTGCCACTGGTGCCGGTGGCGCCGGCGCGATCCCAGACGCCATAGAAACTCTGCACGGCGGTGCTGGCGGAATCCGCCGGTTCGAGATATTTGCCGGTTCCGAAAAACAGCATCACGCCACCGAGACGATGCACGGTGATTTCCGGGGGGGCCAGGATGGGCTGGGCGTTGCCGGCCCCATCACGCGCCATGAACAGCGGCTGTCCGGACACCGCGACCTGCCACCGCGCGGGACTGGCGTTGCTGACATCGAATTTCCAGAGGTTGCCCTTGAGGTCGCCGGCATAGATCACATCCACCTTGCCGTCGCCGTTGCGATCGAACGGCACGGGTGTGGACAGGCCGTTGGTGCCGCTGGCGGATTCGGCCACCAGCTTCACATAGTCGCTGCCGCCGCCCCAGCCGCCGTCGGTACCACCATCCAGGAACAGGATGAACAGGGCGGCCTTGCCGGCGGCGCTGTTGTAGCCGTTGCCGACGATGACGGCCCAGCGCCCGTCGTTCATGCGCACGATCTGGCGAGACTGGCCATTGCTCAGGTTCTTCGCCGGCCAGTTGTAGCTGTAACCGAGGTCGGCGTCATCGTTGTCCGTGAACTCCCACAAAACCAGGTCGGCGGCGCGGGTCTGGATGAAGCTGGTATCGGGATCGGTGACATCGAGCGCGAAATAGCCCTTGCCGCCGGCATTGAGGCCACCCACCAGTACGGTTTTCCAGTTGCCGCCGACCACGGCGTCGGCCACCATCGGGCTGCCATCGACATAGTAGCGGTGACTGTAGCTCTGCGACGTGAGCTGACTGAGATTGGCGTAGACCGACGCGGGCACGTAACCGAGCACTTCCTTGCCGGCATTGCCGCTCCCCACCTTGACATTGAAGCCGTGCAGCATGCCGTCGTTGCCACCCGCCCAGACCACGGGCGTGCGGGTACGCCAGGTGTTGGCGAAGGTCTCATAGCCGGCGAAGTCGACATCCGAATAACCGGCGCTGGGCGGGCCGACGTAGATCGGGTTGGAGTTGACGATATCCCCCAGCGGGCCGGCGGTGCGTTCGCGCAACTGGCTGCTGGATTTGCCTTCATGCTGGCTATGGCCTCGTAGCCAGGCGACCCGGTCGGCGCCGCGGTTGTCGACGCTACCGGCGGCATTGCGGTTGAGCGCATCGGTTTGCGCCGTCTGGCCGGTGAGGCCGGCCCAGGTGAAGGGCAGGCCGTCGCGACTGGTCGAGCCGTAGGTGATGATGTTGCGGGAGTCGGCGCTGATGCCGGTTTGCGAGCGCAACACGGTGGCGGCGTCCCAGTCCTCGATGCTGCTCACCGTGCCGGTGTCGGAGATGTTGTAAGCCAGAAGCTGGCCACTCCAGCCGTTGGCGTTGAAGCGCGCCTGGTAGACACGGCTGTCGGAACGGATCGAGGTGGAGTTGGTGGTCACCGCGCTGGCTGCGGCCTTCTCGAGGATGGCGGTGAAGGTGCGGTCGAGCGCCTGTTCCAGGCCCAGCGGGTTGGACACCAGGAAATAGTTGTCCGGTATGCCATCGCTGCCATAGCTGCCGCTGGCGGTGCGGCTGTCCCACTCCGAAGTCAGGTCGGGCTGGTTGTTGCCGGTGCCGGTCTCCGTGAAGCCCCCCCACTTGGCGGCATACCAGAGCGGGTCCTTGAGCAGTTCGGCGGTGCTGCTGCCCAGGGTATAGGTGGCGGTGGTGGCCGCGTCGGAGAGTTGGCAATTGCTGCAACCACCGGTGCCGTTGACCTTGGTGCCCGGGGTGACGCTGATCGCGTCCGAGTCCGTATAGTTGAAGCCTTCGATGCCGGAATGGAAA
>CAZONS010000431.1:0-2809 GCA_964581195.1 uncultured Thiobacillus sp.
CGAACTCTACGGTCCGGATTACGACGTGCTGCGCGCCAGCGCCCTGGAGGTGAACGCCGCCTTCCACAAGGTCCATGGCCTCACCAACGTCGACGACTCGGTGACCGCCGATGTCGACGGCTTCCGTATCCGCGTCGATGCCGAGAAGGCGATGCTCGCCGGCGTGGCTCCCGGCCAGGTGGCGAAACTGTTGCGCGACTATGTCAGCGGCTTCGCCATCGGCACCCTGCATTCGGTGGAAGCGCGCGAACCGATGGACATCCGCGTGCGACTGCCGCGCGAGCAGCGCGCCGACCCGGCCACGCTCATGGCCCTGCGCATCGGCAACGCCCAGGGCGCGCAGATTCCCCTGTCGGAAATCGCCCGTGTCGAGCGCGAAGTGGAGACCAAGCCGCTGCGCGGTCGCGATCAGCACGCGCAGGTCGTCGTGGGCGGCGAGATGCTGCAATCCAGCCCGGTCTACGCCGTGCTCGCGCTGGATCAAATGCTGGACGGGCAGAAACTGGCCTCCGGCGCCACCTTCACCACCGGCAACCTCGGCTTCGTCGAGGCGCAGCCCAAGGACGTGGTCGATTACACCCTGCTCTGGGGCGGCGAGATGCGCCTGACCCTGGACGTGTTCCGCGATCTCGGCTCCGCCTTCATGGTCGCCCTGGTGCTGATCTACCTGCTGCTCACCGCCTATTACAAATCCTTCATGCTGCCGGTGATCGTCATGGGCGCCATTCCGCTCACCCTGATCGGCGTCTTCCCCGGCCACTGGGCTACCGGCCAGGCCTTCACCGCCACCTCCATGATCGGTGTCATCGCCCTGGCCGGCGTCGTGGTGCGCAACTCCCTGCTGCTGATCGACTTCATCCTCGACTACCGCAAACAGGGCTATGGCCTGGAGGAAGCCGTCATGGAGGCCGGCGCCGTGCGCTTCCGGCCCATCCTGTTGACCGCCCTGGCCATCATCGCCGGCTCCGCCATCATGGTCACCGACCCGGTGTTCGGCGGCTTGGCGGTCAGCCTGATCTTCGGTACCTTCGCTTCCACCGCGCTGACCCTGGTGGTCATCCCCCTGCTTTACCTGCTATGGCAGCGGAGCCGTTAGCGCTTCAGCGCTTACGGCTCCGGCGTCCTCCTTGCGGGGACAGCGCATAACCCCTTTCCTTTCAACCTCTGGAGTTTCTGTATGACCATCGAACGCATCATCCGCATCATGGCCGGCGCCTTCATCCTGCTGTCCCTGTCCCTGGCCCACTTCAGCGGCCAGGCCGATCTGTCCAGCCTGTCCTGGCTCTGGTTCACCGCCTTCATCGGACTCAACCTCCTGCAATCCGGCTTCACCGGCTTCTGCCCGCCGGAAAAACTGCTCAAGAAACTCGGCTTCCAGGAAGGCGGCGGCGCCTGCGGCACCAAGTAAGTCCCGAACCGAAGAAGAGGGCCGCGCGGGGAACGATACGCCGCGCCGCCATCTTTTGCCCTTACCTGGGCGATAATGCCGGCCCCGACGCAACACGGGAGATCGACATGGGTCTACCGCAACTCAAAACCGAGCACTACACCTACGCCGACTACTGTTCCTGGCCAGACGACGCTCGTTACGAGCTGATCGATGGCATCGCGTACGCCATGGCGCCGGCGCCGACGCGAACGCACCAGACTCTGGTTCTGGAACTGGCGCGCCAGATTGCCACGGCGCTCAAGGGCAAGCCCTGCCAGCCCTTCGTCGCGCCCTTCGACGTGCGCCTGCCCCATGCCGACGAGTCGGACGAAGCGGTGGACACGGTGGTGCAGCCGGACGTGTTGATTGTCTGCGACGAAGCCAGGCTGGATGAGCGCGGCGTGCGCGGCGCGCCGGACTGGGTGGCGGAAGTCATCTCGCCGTCCAGCGCGGCGCGCGACCAGATCGTCAAACTGGCCTTGTATGAGCGGGCCGGCGTGCGTGAATACTGGCTGTTGCACCCGACCGACCGGCTGGTCACGGTCTACCGTCTGGTCGATGGCTGCTATGGGCGCCCGGAGATCAGCGAAATGACAGGAACTTTGGCCATCGGCGTCTTGCCCGAGGTCACGGTCGACTGGTCGCTGTTCCCCAACTGATAAGGAATGCAAATGGATTTCGCGTTACAAAACATATGGTTGATTCTGCTTGCCGGCCTCTCCGGCTTCATGTTGCTGGGCGGCGGTCTGTTCGGGCGCATGTCCGGGATCAAGCAGATCGGCCCGCAGGAAGCGGTCATGCTGTTCAATCACGAGGACGCCCTGATGCTGGACGTGCGCGAGCAGTCGGAGTGGAACGATGGGCATATCGCCAAGGCCCGCCACATTCCCCTGGGCAAGCTGAAGGATCGCCTGTCCGAACTGGAGAAGTTCAAGGGCAAGCCCATCGTCGCCGTCTGCCGCAGCGGCAACCGCTCCGGCAGCGCCTGCGGCATCCTCAAGAAAGCGGGTTTCGAGAACCTGCACAACCTCGCCGGTGGCATGCAAGCCTGGGAACAGGCCGGCCTGCCGCGCGAGAAATAACCAAGGAAACACCATGCCCCCGATCAAGATGTACTGCACCGCCACCTGCCCCTACTGCGTCATGGCCGAGAAGCTGCTGGCCAAGAAGGGCGTCAGCCAGATCGAGAAGATCCGCGTCGACCTCGACCCCGCCCAGATGCAGGAGATGATGCGCATCACCGGCCGCCGCACCGTGCCGCAGATCTACATCGGCGAGCGCCATGTCGGTGGCTTCGACGACCTTTCCGCGCTGGACGCCGGCGGCGAACTGGACCCGTTGCTGGCTGCCTGACCAGGCGCCCGTCGGGCTTTGGAATCG
>CAZONS010000432.1:0-2808 GCA_964581195.1 uncultured Thiobacillus sp.
TGCACGGGGATCTCGTCACCGAGTTCATCGGTGATGGCCTTGATGGCCTTCTCGTTGATCGGCTTGCCGGCGAAGGCGCCGTTGAGGTCGACCAGATGCAGGCGGCGGGCGCCGCTGGCCAGCCATCTCTGGGCCATCTCCGCCGGGTTGGCGGAAAACACCGTGGCGCTGTCCATTTCGCCCTGCTTCAGGCGAACGCACTGGCCATCTTTAAGATCAATCGCGGGGATGATGAGCATGTTCGTTACGGTTACCTTGAACCGTCCCAGGTCACAAAGTTGGCAAGCAAGCGCAGGCCGGCGGCCTGGCTCTTTTCGGGGTGAAACTGCACGGCGAACAGCTTGTCTTTCGCCACCGCGCAGGTGAAGGCGAAGGGGTAATGGGTGAAGCCGGCCACCACGTCGCCCGACGCGGGTTCGACATAGTAGCTGTGCACGAAGTAGAAACGGGTGGCGTCCGCGATGCCGGCCCAGAGCGGGTGCGGGATCGCCTGATGGACCTGGTTCCAGCCGATGTGCGGCACCTTGAGCTTTTCACCCCGCTCATCCTTCATGGACGCGGCGGGGAACAGCCGGACATTGCCGGGCAACACGCCGAGGCCGGCGCAATCACCTTCCTCGCTGTGCGCGAACAGGGCCTGCATGCCCAGGCAGATGCCGAGGAAGGGCTTGCTCGTCGCGGCCTGTCTGACGACATCGATCAGGCCGCGTTGTTCCAGTTCACGCATGCAGTCCGCCATGGCGCCGACGCCCGGGAACACGACCCGCGTGGCGGCGCTGATGACGGCGGGATCGGAAGTCACCACGATCCTGGCGCCGGGGCTGACTTCACGCGCGACGTGCTCGAACGCCTTGGACACGGACAACAGGTTGCCCATGCCGTAGTCGATGATGGCGACGTCCGCCACTTCCCCTCGATTCTGTTCGGACATTACAGCGCGCCCTTGGTGGAAGGCAGGATGTCGCCCATGCGCGGATCGGATTCCACCGCCATGCGCAACGCCCGGCCGAAGGCCTTGAACACGGTTTCCGCCTGATGATGCGCATTGATGCCGCGCAGGTTGTCGACATGCAGCGTGGCGCCGGCGTGGTTGACGAAGCCCTGGAAGAACTCGCGGAACAGGTCGACATCGAAGTCGCCGATGCGGGCGCGGGTGAAGTCGACGTGGAATTCCAGGCCGGGACGGCCGGAGAGATCGATCACCACCCGCGACAGGGCTTCGTCCAGCGGCACGTAGGCATGGCCATAGCGCCGGATGCCCCTTTTCTCGCCCAGGGCGCGGGCGAATGCCTGTCCCAGGGTGATGCCGATATCCTCGGCGGTGTGGTGGGCATCGATATGCAGGTCCCCCTCGGCTTCGATGTCGAGGTCGATCAGACCATGACGCGCGACCTGGTCGAGCATGTGCTCGAGGAAGGGAACACCGGTCTTGAAGACACCACGACCGGAACCATCGAGGTCGATCCGGACACGAATCCGGGTTTCCAGGGTATTGCGAGAGAGTTCTGCTTGCCGCATCGGGATACGTGGGGAGCTGTTGCTGAGCGTGGTGGACAGGCTTGGCGGACGGGGAAGAGTCGGGGCGCATGATAACATCACGGCCGCTTTCGGGTTCCAGCCGCATCGCGATTTCACCCCCAGCCATTTTCCCCATCCTGCCCACCGCCATGAGCCGATTCTGGAGCGACACCGTCGCCGGTCTGACCCCCTACGTGCCGGGCGAACAGCCCAAGCTGTCCAATCTCGTCAAGCTCAACACCAACGAGAACCCCTACCCGCCCTCGCCGCGCGCGCTGGAAGCCATGCGCGACGAAATCGGCGCGACCCTGCGCCTCTACCCGGACCCGGATTCCAGCCGCCTGAAAGCCGCCATCGCGACCCATTTCAGGGTCACACCGGCGCAGGTGTTCGTCGGCAATGGCTCCGACGAGGTGCTCGGGCATGCCTTCCTCGGCCTGCTCAGGCATGACGGTCCGCTGTTGTTCCCGGACATCAGCTACAGCTTCTACCCGGTCTACTGCGGCCTCTACGGTATCGACGGGCGCGGCGTGCCGCTCACGGAAGCATTCGAGATCGATGTCGATGACTACCTGAACGCGGCGGAATGCGGGGCCATCATCTTCCCCAATCCCAACGCGCCCACCGGCCGCCTGCTGCCACTGGGAGAAATCGAACGCCTGCTGTCGGGACGCCCCGACGTGATGGTGGTGGTGGACGAGGCGTACATCGATTTCGCCGGCACGGAATCCGTGAGCGCCGTCACGCTGGTCGACCATTACCCCAACCTGCTGGTGGTACAGACGCTTTCCAAGTCGCGCTCACTGGCCGGCCTGCGGGTCGGGTTCGCGATCGGCCAGGCCGAGCTGATCGAAGGGCTGGAGCGGGTCAAGAACAGTTTCAACTCCTATCCGCTCGACCGCGTCGCCATTGCTGGCGCGACGGCCGCGATCGAGGATGTCGCGCATTTCGAATCGACCCGCGCCGCGGTCATCGCCAGCCGCGAGCGGCTGGTCGGGGCCATGGCCAGGCTGGGTTTCAGCGTCCTCCCCTCCGCCGCCAATTTCATCTTCGCCCGCCATCCGGCGCGCGATGCGGGCGAACTCGCGGCGGCGCTGCGCGCCCGTGGCATCATCGTCCGCCACTTCCGCCAGCCGCGCATCGAGCAACACCTGCGCATCACCATCGGTGACGACACGCAATGCGACGCGCTGGTCGCGGCGCTGCGTGAAATCCTCGGCGCCTGATCCCTCTCGTCCAGTCCAAACCGCGAAAACACATGCTCACCAACGACAAGGATCTACGGAAACG
>CAZONS010000433.1:0-2785 GCA_964581195.1 uncultured Thiobacillus sp.
GGATGTCGACATCCGGCCCCAGCGGCCGTGGTTCCGGGTCGAACAACATCGGCAGCAGCAGCACGGCGGCCAGCGCGATCGCGATGGCGCCGACCAGGCGACGGCGGGCGCGGCGACGCAGCGTCATCTGATCCTGTGTGAGGGCATCCTGAGTCGAGGAAATATCAGCCATGCGGGTTCGTGGGCGCTGCGATGACGGTCATCACCTCGGCCACGGTATGGAAGGAACCGAAGGCGGCGATTGTATCAGTCGGCCCCGCTACCCGACACGCTTCCCGCCAGGCCGTGGCGACATCGGCATGGGTCCGGTGGGGCAGCCCACGCGCCGCCAGGCGCTCCCCGAGCGCCATCTCCGGCATGCCACGCGGGCCAGCCAGTCCAGCCGCATGCCAGAAGGCGATGTGCGGGGCCAGCAGGTCGATGACCGCATCCACATCCTTGTCCGCGAGCATGGCGAAGACGGCGTGGACTTTTCCGGTGGGCGGCTCCGCCGCCTTACCGATCCGGCGTACCCCTTGCGGGTGCAGATCGGCGAGATTGGCGGCCAGCGCCCGCGCCGCATGCGGATTGTGCGCGACATCGAGCAGGCGCAGCGGCGACTGACCGACCACCTGGAAACGCCCCGGCTGCCGCGCGCTGGCGATGCCGACGCGTACCGCCCGCATCGGCACCGGCAGGCGCGCGCGCATCCGCTGCAGGGCGGCGATGGCGCAGGCGGCGTTGAGATATTGATGCGCGCCGGCCATGGCCGGACGCGGCAGCGCGGCGAACACCGCCTCGCGGACACGGCAGGTCCAGCCCTCCTCGCGCGGTTCCACGCGGATGTCCAGACCGACGCGAAGGAGATCGGCGCCGACACCGGCGGCGTGATCGAGCAGGCTCTTCGGAGGATCGACATCGCCGCAGATGGCCGGACGGTCGGCGCGGTAGATACCGGCCTTCTCGAAGCCGATCGACTCGCGGGTGTCGCCGAGAAAGGCCTGATGATCGAGATCGACGCTGGTCACCACGGCGCAATCGGCATCCCACAGGTTCACCGCGTCGAGCCGCCCGCCCAGGCCCACTTCCAGTACCGCGACATCGACCCCGGCTTCCTGGAACAACCACATCGCGGCCAGCGTGCCCTGTTCGAAATAGGTCAGGGGCAGATCGCCCCGCGCGGCCTCGACGGCGGCGAATGCGCGGCAGAGATCATCGTCGCCCACCTCGCGCCCGGCGATCCTGACCCGTTCGTTGTACCGCAGCAGATGCGGCGAGGTGTAGCAGCCGACGCGATAGCCGGCCGCGTCCAGCATGGCCTCCAGATAGGCGCAGGCGGACCCCTTGCCGTTGGTGCCGCCGACGGTGATGAGCGGAAACTTCGGGGCCAGCGCCAGGTTCCCGGCCACCTCGCGGCCGCGATCGAGTCCGAGCACGATGGCGTTGACGTTGCGGGCCTCGAGGTGCGCCAGCCAGCCCGGCAGCGAATCGGGCCATGCCGCCTCAGCGCGCGCGGGGCTCCGGGGAACCCGGGGCGGACCCGAGGTTTCAGGCCTGGCCGGCGGGCTCACGTCAGTTGGGGGCGGGCTTGCGTGTCAGTTGCGCGCACAGCCGGGCCAGTTCGCGCTTCATCTCGCGGCGGTCGATGATGCGATCGACCGCGCCATGCTCGACCAGGAACTCCGCGCGCTGGAAGCCTTCCGGCAGGGTCTCGCGCACGGTCTGTTCGATCACGCGCGGGCCGGCGAAACCGATCAGCGCCTTCGGCTCGGCCACGATGACGTCGCCCAACATGGCGAAGCTGGCGGAAACACCGCCCATGGTCGGGTCGGTCAGCACCGAGATGAAGGGCAGGCGATTGGCGGTGAGCTGTGTCAGCGCCGCCGAGGTCTTGGCCATCTGCATCAGCGAGGTCAGGCCCTCCTGCATGCGCGCGCCACCGCTGGCCGAGACGCAGATGAACGGCTTCTTGTCGCGGATCGAGGCTTCGACGCCGCGCACGAAACGTTCACCCACCACCGAGCCCATGGAGCCGCCCATGAAACGGAATTCGAAGGCGGCGACCGTGACCGGCACGCCATGCATGCTGCCTTCCATGACCACCAGGGCGTCCTTCTCGTCGGTATCGCGCGTCGCGTCGCTGAGGCGGTCGACATAACGCTTGCTGTCCTTGAATTTGAGCGCGTCCTGGGGCAGCACGCTGGCGCCGATCTCGGCGCGGCCTTCTTCATCCAGCAGCAGATCCAGGCGCCTGCGCGCGCCGATGCGCAGGTGATGGCCGCATTGCGGGCAGACGTGCAGGCTCAGTTCCAGATCGGCCGTGTAGAGCACGGCGTCGCACGAAGGGCATTTGTTCCATACGCCTTCGGGCACCACCTTCTTGCTGGCTTCGACACGACGTTTGATCTTCGGGGGAATGAGTTTCTGAAACCAGCTCATGTCGTTTCCTTTACTTGTCCAGGGCGGCACGTACGCCCGCCACGAATTGTTTCACATTGCCGAGGATCGCATCCGGCGCCGAGGTTTCGATCTCGCGCACGATGCGCGAGCCGATCACCACGGCATCGGCGACTTCGGCCACCTGGCGTGCCGTTGCCGCGTCGCTGATGCCGAAGCCGACGCCCACCGGCAGTCCGGTGGCGGCATGGATGGCCGGCAGGCGCGCGGCGACTTCGCTCATGTCGATGGTCGCGGCGCCGGTCACGCCTTTCAGTGAGACGTAATAGATGAAGCCCCGCGCCTGGCGGGCGACGGCGTCCACCCGCGCCGCCGGGGTGGTCGGCGCCAGCAGGTAGATGTTGTCCAG
>CAZONS010000434.1:0-2779 GCA_964581195.1 uncultured Thiobacillus sp.
GAGGACGAATTCCCCGATGTCACGATCCAGGGTGAAGCCGTTGACGCCGTGGCCGGTGGTCAGCACCAGCATGGTGGAGGAGCCGTACAGGGCGTAGCCGGCGCAGACCTGCTTGACGCCAGGCTGCAGGAAGTCCGCCTCGGTGGCGGCGCGGTTGGGCACTGGCGCGCGCAGGATGGAAAAGATGGTGCCGACGGAGATGTTGATGTCGACGTTGCTGGAGCCATCCAGCGGGTCGAACACGATCAGGTATTTGCCGAGCGGATACTGCGGGGGAATGGGGTAGACCTCATCCATCTCCTCGGAAGCCATGCCGGCCAGGTGACCCGCCCATTCGTTGTTGCGGATCATCATCTCGTTGGTGATGACATCCAGCTTCTTCTGGGTTTCGCCCTGGACGTTCTCGGTTTCCAGCGCGCCCATGACGCCGATCAGGGCCCCCTTGTTCACCGCGTTGGAGATGGTCTTGATGGCGGTGACGATGTCGTTCAGCAGCGCGGTGAAATCACCGGTGGCGCCGGCGATATGGCGTTGTTCCTCGATGATGAACTGGGTCAGGGTTGTGCCGGTGTGCATGTTCGCTCCTCTCGCGAATATTAGAGGGCGCTGATTTTATTGGATAAACCGGGTTTATCGATAGTAAATATCTGTTTATCAGTCAGGTTCGAGCCCCGGCGTTGCAGGCCTATTGGCTGGTGAGCTGGTCGGAGCGGGTGAAGGTCCAGGTCCGGCTGATGCCGAGGATGTCGGTCTGCTTGCGCATCGCCTCGGTGAAGGGCGCATAGGGCGCGGCCATTTCCACGATCTTGATCGCGGCCGCGTCGAGGATCTTCTTGCCGGAGGAGCGGACGATCTCCACGGACTCCAGCGTGCCGTCTGACTTGATGTAGACATAAAGGATCAGGGAGCCATAGATGGCGTTGCGGCGCGCCGCTTCCGGGTAATTCATGTTGCCGACGCGTTCCACCTTGGTGCGCCAGTCGTCGACATACTGGGCAAAGGTATAGCCCTTCGCGGTGACGCCGTATTCATCGCGGCGTGGTCGTTTCTGGTAGGAGTCGAGCTGACTGTCGATGCTCGCCCGCAACGTCGCCATCTCCAGGCTTTTCGCCGTCAGATTGACGGGGGCGGGGGTGGGGGACGGGGGGCGCGCTTCGGCGGCGGGGGCGGGGGGCGGTTGCGGGGTCTCGTAGTCGGATTTGATCTGTCGCAACAGCGCTTGTGTCTGTGCTTCCAGCGCTTCCACCCGCGCATTGAATTCGGCTTCGGCGCTCAGTGCCTGGTCACGCTCGGAGACCGGCAGGGGGCTCTTGGCGACGCGGTTTTCCTCGACCGTGCCGCCACCGACCAGATCGTGCTGCGCCAGGACATCCGCCTTCAGGGGTTTGGTCTTGCTTTTCGTGTTGACCAGAACCACGTCCAGAGGCGGATTGAGGTTCTCGAACAGTTTGGGGTTGATGACCGGGTGCGTCACCCCGAAGATGACCAGCACATGCAGGATCGTCGAGACTAGGACGGCATGCGGGAAACTGGCCACGGCGGTCGCCAGAAACGACCGGGTGGCGTTCCAGGCCTGAGTGATGTGGGCAAGGCCGACCGCAAGAAGGGGCGCGGCGGGGTCTCGGGTCATGAACTGAAGCGTCGGCGATTCAGGCGGCGTCGCCTGGTTCGAGATAGCGACAGGTGAGATCGATGTCGAGCAGGTCGATGTCGGACAGCGCGACGCGGACACGGTCACCCGGGTTCAGGGTGGGGGCGCCGGTGATGCGGGCGACGAAGGGCATGCCGTCGAGACGGATCAGGTTCTCCCGCCAGGCGGTGGCGTCGATTTCCACCAGCCCTTCCTGCTGGATCCAGCGCAGGCACCAATAGCGTTCCATGCGGCGCTGGTAATCGTTGTAGGCGTCATAGGCGAGTTCGAAATCGCGCACGGCGGCGAACAGCAAGGGGTCGGAAGCGGTGTGCGGCGGCATCTCGCCGACGGCCGCCGCGAGGATCTGGCGCTGATTGACCAGGTCGACATAACGTCGCAACGGCGAGGTGCTCCAGGCATAGCAGGAGACGCCGAGCCCTTCGTGCGGCGCCGGGCGCAGGGTCATGCGCACCTTGCCGCCGGTTTGCGCGCGGTAGACGCCAGCCACGTCATGCTCCGCCAGCAGTTCACCCCAGCGGTTGTTGGCCAGGATCATCAGTTCCGAGACCAGCTTGTCGATGGGGTTGCCGCGCGCACGCGAGGAAATGACCACATGCTCGTCCCGAACCCGGAACACGTAATCCTCCCGCTGCGCCTTTTCTTCCTTGCCGCGCCCGGCCTCCAGCGCGCGGGCGAAACCGAACAGCCATTCCAGTTCGCGGCGGAACGGGTAGTCCGGGGTCGGTTGGCCGATGGTGTGCTCGTTGAACAGGGGTTCCAGGGTGTCGTGCCGCAGGTTGGCGGCGATGCTGACCCGGTCGGCGACGGTGGAGAGGCTTTCGATGCCGTAGTCGGGCCCGACTTCCAGGTAGAGGGACAGGGCCGGGCAGTCGCGGTTCTCCGCCAGGGTGTACTGGGCGATCAGGTCCTCCGGCAGCATGGTGAACTTCTCCGCCGGGGTGTAGACCGTGGACAGCCGGCTCGCGGCCAGGCGGTCGAGGTCGGAACCGGGGAGGATGCCCAGCGCCGGGGCGGCGATATGGATACCGACGCGGGCGCCGCCGTCGGGGCGGAAGATGACCGAGAAGGCGTCGTCGATTTCGGTGGTGGCGGCGTCGTCGATGCTGAATGCCGGCGTGTCACCCG
>CAZONS010000435.1:0-2775 GCA_964581195.1 uncultured Thiobacillus sp.
GAGTGCTCAAGGCAAGGCAGGATACCATCGCGCAACACGCGGCAGAAGGTCGCCGGCGCCGCCTTGTCCCCCTGGAACACCCGACCGGACTTCGAAAACGGATTCGAACATGACGCTACGTATCGGCATCGACCTCGGCGGCACCAAGATCGAAATCGTCGCCCTCGACCCCGAGGGCGGGGAGGTGCTGCGCCGCCGTGTCGCCACCCCGCAAGGCGACTATCTCGCCACCCTGGAGACCGTCGCGACGCTGGTGCGCGACGCCGAGCGCGAACTGGGCCGCGCCGCCACGGTCGGCATCGGCATGCCCGGTGCCGAATCGCGGGTCACCGGCCTGATCAAGAACGCCAACTCCACCTGCCTGATCGGCAGACCGCTGCGCCAGGATCTGGAAACGCGCCTGCGCCGGCCCATCCGTCTTGCCAACGACGCCAACTGCTTCGCGCTGTCGGAAGCCATCGATGGCGCGGCGGCGGGGGCCGAGGTGGTCTTCGGGGTGATTCTCGGCACCGGCTGCGGGGGCGGCATCGTGGTGCGCGGCGAAGTGCTGACCGGCGCCAACGCCATCGCCGGCGAATGGGGCCACAACCCCCTGCCCTGGCCCCTGGACGAGGAACGCCCCGGTCCCCCCTGCTATTGCGGCAAGCGGGGCTGCCTCGAAACCTGGCTATCGGGGCCGGGTCTGGCCCAGGATCTTTTCAGACATGGCGCGCGCACGCTGAGCGCCGAGGAGATCGCCCGCTGCGGCGACGCCGACTGTCTGGCGGCGCTGGCGCGCCACGAGGATCGCCTGGCGCGCGGTCTCGCCCAGGTCATCAATGTGCTCGACCCGGATGTGATCGTCCTCGGCGGCGGCCTCTCCGGCATCGCGCGGCTCTATGAAAACGTGCCCCGTCTGTGGGGTCGCCATGTCTTCTCCGACGCCGTCGCGACCCGCCTGCTGCCGCCCCTGCATGGCGACTCCAGTGGCGTGCGTGGCGCCGCGTGGCTGTGGAACGATGATCTCGGCACACCGCGCCCCCGTTCCGGCCGGTCATTTGGACCATAACGATCGCGCGCGAAAAATGAGACCATTCCCGCTGCTCAGGCCCGACCACATCGCCATGCCCCCCGCCCAACGGACTCAGTCCGACGCCGCCGTCATCCGGCACCCCCAACGGAACGCGCGCGATTTCCGGCGCGCATCGCGACCTGTCGACGCGCCAGCCCCTGGCCATGGCCATTCGCGAGAAAGCCGACCATGCGCGTGACGGGCAGGCAGTGTTTCCGGACGATCATCGCGCTGACTTTCGCGCTGCTCACCAGCAACGCCCGCGCCGAGGCCGTCGACATCACCTTGCGTCTGGCTTCCGGCACGGAAATCGTCAGCAAGCGCTTCCCCGCCACCGGCGACATCCTGGCCGTCTGGCTGACGGAACAGGGCGGCAGCAGCGAGGAAGAAATGAAAGCCGCCAGCGACATGGCCGCGAAGGGCGTGGAAACCTGGCTCACCGACTTTCTCTCCCCCTACTTCCTGCCACTGCTGCCGAGCAGCTGGGGCAAGGTGCCGGTGCGGGATGTGGACGCCTGGCTGGAAGCGCTCCATCAACGCCACCCCGGCAAGCGCATCGTGCTGATCACCACCGGACGCGTCTCGGCGCTGGCCTTGCGCGCCGCCAATGAGTGGCTGGCGCGCCGCCCCGGCGACGCCACCCGACCCCTGGCCGGCGCCCTGCTGATGTGGCCGATCCTCTACGGCGAACTGGCCCCCGGACAGGAGCCGGACTACGACCCGGTCGTGCGACACACGCATCTCGATCTGGTCATCCTGCAACCCAAGTCATCCGCCGGCTACTGGTGGCGGGAACGGCTCAAGACCTTCCTGGTGGACGCCGGCAGCCGAGTCTGGCTGAACGTGCTGCCAGGTCTGCGCGACGGCTTCTACCGGCGCGGTGATACCACGCCGCAGGAACTCAGCGCCGGCGCGCGCCTCGGAGACATGTTGCTCGATGGCCTACAACCCCTGTTGAACAAGGAAAAACCATGAAACTCTGGTTGTTGCTCCTGGCATTCACCCTCAATACGGCGCTCGCCGGCGAGTTGAAGACGCTGCCGGCGAGGCCGGCGCCCGCCCTCTCGCTGCCCGCCCTGGATGGCGGCACGGTGCGGCTGGAGCAGCTGCGCGGCCGTGTCGTACTGGTCAACTTCTGGGCGGTCTGGTGCCCGCCCTGCCGCAAGGAGATGCCGTCCATGTCGCGCCTGGCGGCGAAACTGGGCGACCGCCCCTTCACCCTCCTGGGCGTCAATGTCGGAGAAAGCCCGGAAGAGATTCGCGCCTTCCTGAAACAGGTACCGGTGGATTTCCCGATCCTGCTCGATAGCGACGGCCACACCCTCAAGCCCTGGCAGGTATTCGCCTTTCCGACCAGCTATATCGTCGACAAGCGGGGCCGGTTACGCCTGGGCCTGTTCGGTTCGATCGAATGGGACGAGGCCGAGACGGTCGCGAAGATCGAGGCGCTGCTGAACGAGGCGGATGCACCCTGACGCCGCCGCCCCTCAGACCGCGACCGGCGCCTTGATCCCGGGATAGGGATCGTAGCCTTCCAGGCTGAAATCCTCGTAGCGGAACGCGAACAGGTCGGTCACGTCCGGATTGAGCCGCATCGTCGGCAGCGCCCGCGGCTCGCGCGACAGTTGCAGATGCACCTGCTCAAGGTGGTTGAGATAGATGTGCGCGTTGCCCAGGGTATGCACGAAATCACCCGGCTCAAGGCCTGTCGCTTGCGCCATCAT
>CAZONS010000436.1:0-2765 GCA_964581195.1 uncultured Thiobacillus sp.
CTTCCAGCGGTCGCCGCCGTGGCCTGGAATCCTGCCAGTGGAACACCACCGGATTCATCCCCGCCTCACCCTCCCGGTAACCGAAAATGCCCGGCGGCAACGGTCCCTGCCCCGGCAGGCCGCGACCATTCAGGAAGATGGAAATGAACTCGTCGTAGTCGATGGCGATGGACAGCGCCTGCCTGAGCTTCTTCGCCCGCTCCGACAGGCCGCCCACCACCGGATCGAGCATGTTGAAGCCCATGTAGTTGAGCGACGGCCGCGCGGCGGTGGAGAGTTGGATGCCGCGCTCGCGCATGTCGGGGGTCAGATCCGGCTCCCCCTGGGCGTTCATGCGGATGGCCTGGTCGAAACTGTCCGAACTCACCCCGGAAGCGTCGTAATACCCCTGCAGGAACTTGTTCCAGTACGGCACATCCTCCTTTTCCAGCGAGTAGATGACCGTATCCACCATCGGCAGGCGACGCCCCGCGTCCGCCAGCAGGCCGGCCTCGCGGTCGCCCGGGTCGCCCTCGGAGGGGAAGAAATCGTCGTGGTAATGCGGGTTCTTCCGCAGCCGCATCACCCGGTTGGGGTCGTTCTCGGCCAGGTAATAGGCGCCGGTGCCCACCGGCTGCCAGTCCAGGGTGAAGTTCTTCTCCGCCATGCCCGGCTGCTGGTAGAAGCGTTCCGCCTCCTCCGGCACCGGGGCGAAGAAGGGCATCGCCAGCCAGTAGATGAACTGCGGATACTTGCCCTTGATGCGCACCCGGTAGGTGGTCCTGTCCACCGCGTAGGCGCCGGGAAAATCGAAGCGGCCGATGTCCAGGTAGGCGTCCTTCGGCTGCGCCTTGGCCGCCTCGCCGAGGTCCCTGGCCAGGTCTTTCAGGCCGACGATGTAATCCGCCATCAGACCCAGGATGGGCGATTGCGCGCGCGGGCTGGCCAGGCGGCGGATCTGATAGACGTAATCGGCGGCGGTCAGCTCGCGCGTGCCGGTTTCGGCGAAATCCTGGAAACGTTCGATCCCGGCCAGCTCCTCCGGTTTGATCGGCACATAGCGCGGCCGGCCCTGGGCATCCCGGGCGAAAGCCGGATGCGGCTGGTAGCGGATGTCCGGGCGGATGCGGATCTCATACTCCGACACCGCGATCCGCGCCGCCGCCGCGTCGGCCGGCAGTTCCCGCCCCTCGGCATCCAGGTAGCGCACCGTCGGCATCGCCACGGTGGTCTGCGGCTCCAGTTGGTAGGGCCGCTTCAGATAGTGGTACTGCAGCGGCGGCTCGTAGATGTTGCCGAGGAAGATGTATTCGTTCTCGCTGTAGGAACGCGCCGGATCGAGATGCTTGGGACGCTCGCCGAAAGCGGAATAGAGAACGGATTTACCGGCGTCGGCCGGCGGATAGGGGCTGTTCACCGGGCCGGAGCAGGCGGCGAGGAAAACGAGGGCGAGGAGCAGGAGGCGCGACATGGGGCGCTATCTTGCCAGCAAACGCCGGCAACCGCGCTGCCCGCGGCACCGATGGCTGTGGTTGCGTCGGGCAAGCCCGTTTCAGTTCGGCGTATCCGGGCTTGTGCCGGCGTCACCCCGCAGCCAGGCCGGGATGTCGCGCTGGCCATGTAGCACGCGCCAGATGTCGATGCGATTAGCCAGTTCAACGTAGAAGATGAGGTAGGGATAGCGTTGCAAGGGCCAGGTACGCAAGCCGGGCAGATTAAGTTCATGGGCATAACGCGGTGAACCGCTGGCCGGTTGGGCGGCAATGTGGCGATAGGCTTGTTCCAGCGCGTCGACAAAACCGAGCGCAACCTGCTCACCCGCCTCGTTCAGGTAGTAATCGACGGCATCCTCGACATCGCGGCTGGCTGACTCGCGCGGGATGGTGGGTTTGGAGTTCACCCCCGATCGTACCCACGAACGCGTCGCTGGACGCGGTCACGCAGTTCTCCGAAGTAGGCTTCATCCGCCGGCTGTCCAGGCGCGGACTCGGCACCTTGAAGTAGCAGCGCGCGCAGATGCATGCGGTCCTGATCCTTGCGGATCAGTTCGCGCACGTACTCGCTGCTGGTGCCATAGCCGCGCTGGACGACCTGTTCGTCGACGAAGGACTTGAGGGTATCAGGGAGGGAGATGTTCATCGTGGTCATGGCGCCACTGTAGGAATCTTGCCAAATTTTGGCAAGCCGTACGCGTTGAGCAGGCACAAAGCCTGTCGCGCCCCACCCACATTTCGGTCAAGCATCTAGACTTGATCCAGATCATGGTTTTGCCGAAAACGGCATACATGAGAAAATCAGCATCCACTAATTTACAGCACACCCCCTCCCCCCCGGGCAGGGGCAGACGACAAGGATCCACCGCGTGACCCTCTCATCCACCGGCCCCGAGGCCGCGACCCTGCACGAGGAAGTCCGCACCACCACCTGTTACATGTGCGCCTGCCGTTGCGGCATCAAGGTGCATCTGAAGAACGGTGAAGTGCGCTTCATCGAGGGCAATCCCGACCATCCGCTGAACCAGGGCGTGCTCTGCGCCAAGGGTTCCAGCGGCATCATGAAACAGTATTCGCCCGCCCGCCTGACCCGGCCGCTGCGCCGCAAGCAGGGCGCCGACCGTGGCGCCGGCGAGTTCGAGCCGATCTCCTGGGAGGAGACGTTCGCCATCCTGGAGGAACGCCTCGGCAAGCTGCGCGCGACCGATCCGAAAAAATTCGCGCTGTTCACCGGCCGTGACCAGATGCAGGCGCTGACCGGCCTGTTCGCGCGCCAGTTCGGCACGCCCAACT
>CAZONS010000437.1:0-2755 GCA_964581195.1 uncultured Thiobacillus sp.
GGAAATCGTATCGGTGCTGGACAAGATCGGCGTGAAATACATCCAGGCCAACGACAGGCTGGAAGCCTGGGAAAAGCTGGTCAACATGGCCAAGCGCGCCACGGCGGAGCAGAGCAGTCTGCGAAACCAGATTCAGCTCATCCTGGTGGACGCGGAAATGCCGGAAATGGACGGCTATGTGCTCACCCGCAACATCAAGCAGGACAGCCGCTTCGCCGGCATCCCGGTGATCATGCATTCATCGCTGTCGTCCGAGGCCAATCGCACCATGGGGCAGCGTGTCGGTGTCGATGCCTACGTCGCCAAGTTCGATCCCGCTGTGCTGGCGGATACCTTGACCGCGTTCCTTAAACGCTAGAATCGGACCGATATCCCATAACGAGGGCAGACAATGGCCGACAAGAACCTCAAATTTCTGGTGGTGGACGACTTCTCCACCATGCGCCGGATCGTGCGCAATCTGTTGAAGGAACTGGGTTACACCAATGTGGACGAGGCCGAGGACGGCGTCGCCGCCTTGCAGAAGCTCAAGGGCGTCGGCAATTTCCAGTTCGTCGTCACCGACTGGAACATGCCCAACATGACCGGCATCGAATTGCTCAAGGCGATACGCGCCGATGCCACCCTGAAACATCTGCCCGTGCTCATGATCACCGCCGAGGCGAAGAAGGAAAACATCATCGAAGCCGCCCAGAGCGGGGCTTCAGGCTACATCGTCAAGCCTTTCACCGCCGGTACGCTGGAAGAAAAGCTGGGCAAGGTTTTCGAAAAATACGGTATGTGATCCGGACCGAACATAGGAAACGACAAGATGAGCGACGACTCCCCGGAACTTGAGGCCCTGTTCGACAGCATCGCCAGCGAGGTCCTCCCGGAACCCGTCAAACCGGAGCCTGAGGCGAAGACAGCCGATGCCCCGGAATTGGAAAGCCTGTTCGACAGCATCGCCCATGCGGTGGCGCATGAGGGCGGCGGCCAGGAAGCGGCCTGCCCCGAGCGGGTCTTCGCGCAACTGGGCCAGATGACGCGCGGGCTCCACAACCTGCTGCGCGAATTGGGCTACGACAAGACCCTCGGCCGGATGGCGCAGGAACTGCCGAACAACCGCGACCGCCTCAACTACATCGCCGCGATGACCGCGCAGGCGGCGGAGCGCACCCTCAACGCCGCCGAGGCGGCGCAGCCGATCCAGGAGAAGCTGGCGGTCGATGCCCGCGATCTCTCGGGCAAATGGGATCGTCTGTTCGCCAGGCAGCTGGGGGTGGAAGAGTTCAAGGCACTGGTCCATGACACCCGCAATTACCTGAAGGAAGCGCCGGCGCGTACCGATGCGACCAATGCGCAACTGATGGAAATCATCATGGCGCAGGATTTCCAGGACCTCACCGGTCAGGTCATCAAGCGCATCCTCGACGCCGCGCAGACCCTGGAGAGCCAGCTGCTTTCGTTGCTGATCGAGACCACGCCGGAAGACGTGCGCCAGACGGTCGACCCCGGTCTGCTCAATGGTCCGGTGATCAACGCCTCCGGTCGCAACGATGTGGTGACCAGTCAGGAGCAGGTGGATGACCTGCTCGAAAGCCTGGGCTTCTGAATATCCCATGCGTGGTTCGGGGAATGTTCCCCGGCCACGGATGTTTTGCTTCCGGCCCGCCCGGATGAGGAGAGAACGATGAGTGATTTCGCCGGAATGGAAGAGCTGCTGCAGGACTTCCTGATGGAGGCCGGAGAACTGCTGTCCCAGGTGGATAACAAACTGGTGGAGCTGGAAAAGCACCCGGGCGACAAGGAACTGCTCAACGACATCTTTCGGGGCTTTCACACCATCAAGGGGGGGGCCGGATTTCTCAACGCCGAGAACCTGGTGGCGCTCTGCCACCGCACGGAAAACCTGTTCGACAAGCTGCGCAACGGCGAACTCTCCCTCAGCGCGGAATTGATGGACACCATCATGGCGGCGACCGCCATCGTGCGGAACATGTTCGGCGATCTGTCCCAGTCGACCCAGCCCAAGGCCGCCGATCCCGTCGTGATAGCGCGACTGGAAGCGGCGCTGCATGGACGGCTGGGCGCCGCCGCCGCGCCCGTGTCTCCGCCCGCCGCGGCGGCAACGCCCCCGGTCGTCGCCGCCGCGCCGAATCCGCCACCGGCCCAGCCCGGCATCGATGACATCAACTGGGACGTGCTGCATGCCGCGCTGACCGGCAGCCCCATGCCCCAGCCCGCCGCCGCGCCCGCCGCCGCGACCATGACGCCCGTCGCGCCCATCGCCGCCGCGCCCGCGCCGGTCGAGGCGCATCCGGTACCGGTGCAGGACCTGCCGGCGCCCTCGCGCGGCAATGGGGCGCCGCCGCAGAACCTGCAGAAGGAAACCACCATCCGGATCGACACCGCGCGACTCGATCAGGTGCTCAATCTCTCCGGCGAGATCGGCCTGACCAAGAACCGCATCGCCAACCTGAAGTCGCAGATCATGCATGGCAAGAGCGACCAGGAAACCCTGAAGGCGCTGGATATCGCGGTCAGTCAGCTCGATCTGCTGGTGTCCGACCTGCAGAACGCGGTGATGAAGACTCGGATGCAGCCGATCGGTCGCCTGTTCCAGAAGTATCCGCGCCTGGCGCGCGACCTCGCGCGGCAACTGGGCAAGGATGTGGAACTGGTCCTGTCCGGCGAGGAAACCGAGCTGGACAAGACCATGATCGAGGATCTCAACGATCCCCTGGTCCACCTGGTGCGCAACGCCGTCGATCAC
>CAZONS010000438.1:0-2753 GCA_964581195.1 uncultured Thiobacillus sp.
CCGGTGCCGGCGGCGGCGGCGGTGACTGCCAGGGACGCAGCCAGCCGACGGCGATGCCGACGGCAATCAGGAGCAGCGCCAGCAGAACATGCCGGTAGGCGGCGGGCGAGGCCGCCGACGGTGTCGCCGGAGGCGTCGCCAGGGTGATCTGGGCGGCGCTGCGCTGGCGCTGCTGCTCGGATTTCTTCAACGCATCGAGGATGTAGGACATGGTCAGCCCTCCTCCCGCGCCGGGCGCAATCGCGGCGCGCCGGGATCCGCGGCGCCGAGCAGGCGGATCAGGGTCTGGCCGCCGACGGAACCGTCCGGTATCAGGCCCTGATCCAGCTGGAAGCGTTTGACCCGGCCCACCAGGGCCGCGTCGAACACGGCCTCCTTGGCGTCCGCGGGCGCCGCCGGCATGTTCATCGCCGCGCGCAACCAGGCCACCGCGTCGCCGCGATCGCCGGGACGGATCGTGCCCCGCACCGCTGGCGGCGACCGCCACAACAGGCGGTAATGGCCGGACCATTGCCGGGCCAGGGCGGCAAGGGCGACGGTATGCGTCACACCGGCGACGGAGAAGGTGGCGGAGGTCTCGCCCAATGCGATCAGGGTGGCGGCGAACTCGCGCCCTTGCTCGTCCCGCAGACGCAGCAGCGCCGGACGATTGATCTGGCGCAGCTCCTCCAGGCCGCCGCGCGCGCCACGGCAGGTCAGGCCCAGGTTCGCGGCCTCCCGGCAGACATCGCCGCCCTGATATGCCGCGCCCCAGGTCTTGAACAGGGCGTCATGGGCATCCGCTTCGCTCGCCGCCTGCCCGCCCGTCCAGGTGAGGTGGTCGGGAAGGGGCGCGTCCTGCTTCGGCTTCGCCACCGGCAACGCACTGATCGACGGCGCGGCGGGTGGCGCATCCCGCGCCGTCCAGTATGCCGCCAGGGCGCCCCCGGCGAGCAGCACGCCCGCCGCGAGCGCGCGCGGCCACAGCCGGCGCGGGCCGGAGGGCGGACTGAACACCTCCCGCGCCGCCTGCGCCAGGGTCGTCCGGTCGACCCGCTCCCTGCCCTGCGCGTAGGCGCCCAGCAAGGCGCGGTCGCAAAGCACGTTGATGATCCGGGGCACACCACCGCTGAGCCGGTAGATGCGTCCCATCAATGACGGCGGAAACAACGGTCTCTGGTTGCCGGCGACGGCCAGGCGATGTCGCACGTAGGCGGCGACTTCCGCCTTGCCCAGGGGGCCCAGGTGATAGCGTGCGACGATCCGCTGCGCCAGTTGGCGCAGTTCCGGACGCGCCAGCAGGGTCGCCAGTTCCGGCTGGCCGAGCAGGATGATCTGCAACAGCTTGCGTTCGTTGGTCTCCAGGTTGGTCAGCAGGCGCATCTGCTCGAGCACGTCGGCGGAGAGGTTCTGCGCCTCGTCGATGATCAGCACGGCGTGGCGTCCCCGGGCATGGGCATCGAGCAGGTGGGCGTTGATGCGATCGACGTAGACCTTGACGCTGTCGGTGTCCGCCGGGCAGTCGATGCCGAATTCGACACAGAGGGTCGAGAGCAGCTCCGCCACTGTCAGCCTGGGATTGAAGATGTAGGCGAGATCACAGGATTCCGGGATCTGCTCCAGCAGCGAGCGACATACCGTGGTCTTGCCCGCCCCCACCTCGCCGGTGAGCAGGACGAAGCCGCCATCGCCGCCGAGTCCATAGAGCAGGTGCGCCAACGCTTCCTGGTGGCGCAGGCTCATGTAGAGGAAATGCGGTGCCGGCGCGATGGAGAAGGGCGCCTCGGTGAATCCGAAATAGTGCTGGTACATGCAGGTCATGGGTGTGCAAGGTACCGTGTCGGGCGGCGACGTCAAGAAGCGAGCCGATTTCGCCCCGCCGTGCCCAAAAAAAACCCCGACGCCAGGCCGGGGTAAGAGAGAGGAGGATGTCGACCGCGTCGGTGCACACCGCGATCAACAGTCCCGGCCTGGCGGCTCGATGGCTCAAAACCGCCAGGCGGGTCCAACACGAAACGCATCGCGGTCCAACGGGCCGTAAAGCAATTTCGGATGTGAATGTAGGGAATAAGACCCTTGCTGTCAAATGGGTTTATCCGCGGGCCGGACCGCCCGCCTGGGCGGTGGCGAGCGACACCGCGATCGAACCCGCGTTCCACCCGCCAGGGAACCCTTGCCGCCCGACGACGTCTCTCGACAAGACCTCTCGCCTCGCCGCGACCGAGCCCCGGAGCTTCAGGAGACACCCATGCCGATACAGCGTCCGCCCGACATCCCCCCCTCCGAGATCACTTCGGCGGCGACCTATCACGGTCGCCGCGCATTCATCCGCGCCGCCGCCGGTCTGGCCCTGGCCGGCGGCATCGGCCTGCGTCCCGACGCGACGCTGGCGGCCAGACTGGCCACCCGACCCGGCCCCCATGGCACCGACGAGGACCCGACGCCCTACAGGCACGTGACCGGCTACAACAACTTCTACGAATTCGGCACCGACAAGGAAGACCCGGCGCGCCATGCCGGCAGCCTGCGCGCGCGCCCCTGGACCGTGCGCGTGGAAGGACGGGTGAAGCGGCCCGGCGATTACGACATCGATACCCTGCTGCGGCTGGCGCCCCTGGAGGATCGCATCTACCGCATGCGCTGCGTCGAGGGCTGGTCCATGGTGATTCCCTGGGTGGGCTATCCGCTCAATGAGCTGATCCGTCGGGTGGAACCGCTGGGCAGCGCGAAATACCTGGAGTTCACCACCCTGAACGACCGGGAACAGATGCCGG
>CAZONS010000439.1:0-2741 GCA_964581195.1 uncultured Thiobacillus sp.
TGCAGGCCAAACTGCATCTTGGTCTTCAGGATGGCATCGACCAGCAACTGTTTGAGGCGCGGCTGCGCCAGCAGGCATTGGCGTTGATGGCATTCCAGCGTAACGAAATACGTGGCGCCGTCTTCCTTTGAGATAAACATGGCTCACCTTAAGTTTTTTCCCCATGCGGGTTTATGACGGGAATGGTGAGGACATCCCGCGCGCATGGGAATACGGCAAACGACATATGCCCAATCACCCAGACCCATGCCAGCGGGCTCACACGGCCGTCTGGCCGACTGCCGCTATAATTCCCGGACTTTTCTGCCGCCTCCCCTCATGACCCCGTATTCCGACCCCAAGACCCACCTCGCCGCACTGCTCGAACAGGCCCTGCGCCAGATTGCCGCCGACACTCCGGCCCTGATCGAACTGGATCGCCCCAAGCAGGCCAGCCACGGCGACTTCGCCTGCAACGTGGCGATGCAACTGAGCAAGGCGATGAAGCGCAACCCTCGTGAACTGGCGCAGGCGCTCATCGCCGCCCTGCCCGCCTCCGATCTGCTGGAGAAGGCCGAGATCGCCGGTCCCGGCTTCATCAACCTGTTTCTCAAGCCCGCCGCCTGGCAGGGGCTGGCGGCGCGGGTGCTGGAACAGGGCGCCGCCTATGGTGGCCATGCCGACCGTGGCGAGAAGGTGCAGATCGAATTCGTCTCCGCCAACCCCACCGGCCCCCTGCACGTGGGGCATGGCCGCGGCGCGGCATTCGGCGCCAGTCTGGCCAATGTGCTGAAGCTGGCCGGCTATGACGTGCAACGCGAGTACTACGTGAACGATGCCGGCCGCCAGATGGACATCCTGGCCCTCTCGACCTGGTTGCGTTACCTGGAACTGTGCGGCGAGTTCGTGACCTTTCCCGGCAACGCCTATCAGGGTGAGTACGTCAAAACCATGGCGGAGGGCATCTTCGCCCTGCACCAGACCCGCTATGGGCGCGATGCCGCCGAAGTGGCGCGGGGCGCCCCCGACGCCGGCGAGGACGCCGAAGGCCATCTCGATGCCCTCATCGGCAACGCGAAACGCCTGCTCGGCCCCGACTACGCCTACCTCCATGGCTACGCCCTGGAGGAGCAACTGGGCGACACCCGCAACGACCTCACCGAATTCGGCGTCGCCTTCGACTCCTGGTTCTCCGAGAAGACCCTGCATGAATCCGGCCTGATCGACCGCGCGGTCGAACGGATGCGGCAACACGGCCACATCTACGAACAGGACGGCGCCCTCTGGTTCCGTTCAACCGCCTTCGGCGACGAGAAGGATCGCGTCGTGCGTCGCGACAATGGCATCTACACCTACTTCGCCGCCGACATCGCCTACCACATCAACAAGTTCGAGCGCGGCTTCAGCCGCCTGCTGGATGTCTGGGGCGCCGATCACCACGGTTACATCCCGCGCGTGAAGGGCGCCCTCAGCGCCGCCGGCCTCGACCCGGATCGCCTCACCATCGCCCTGGTGCAGTTCGCCGTGCTCTACCGCAACGGCCAGAAGGCCTCGATGTCCACCCGCTCCGGCCAGTACGTCACCCTGCGTGAACTGCGCGCCGAGGTCGGCAATGACGCCGCCCGTTTCTTCTACGTGCTGCGCAAGTCGGAGCAGCACCTGGATTTCGACCTCGACCTGGCCAAGTCGCAGAGCAACGACAACCCGGTCTATTACATCCAGTACGCCCACGCCCGCATCTGCAGCGTGCTGAACAGCTGGGGGGGAGTCGAGCGCGACCTGCTCGACGCGGATGTCAGCCTGCTGACAGCGCCACAGGAACTCGACCTGCTCAAGCGACTGGCCGACTACCCCGAAACCGTCAACGCCGCCGCGCGCGAACTCTCGCCTCACGTGATCGCCTATTACCTGAAGGATCTGGCCGCCGACCTGCATGGCCTCTATGTCGCCTGCCGCTTCCTCGACGTGGAAGAGCCCCTGAAACAGGCGCGTCTGCTGCTGATCGCCGCCACCCGCCAGGTACTGCGCGGCGGCCTGGCCCTCCTGGGCGTATCCGCTCCGGAGAAGATGTAAGCGCATGGCCAGACGCGAACCCCGGTCCAACCACCGCGAAGAACCCAAACGCGCGGGCAGGAAGCCAGGCGGCCTGTTCATGGGCGTGCTGCTCGGGCTGATCATCGGCCTGGTCGCCGCCGCCGGCCTTGCCTGGTACTTCAACCTGAACACCGGCGAGTTCAAGCCGGTGGAACAGATGCCCGAGGTGTTCCCACCCGTGCAACCGGACCCCCGCGACGAGCACGAGGCCAAGCAGCAATCCGGGCCGACCGTCAGCGCGCCACCGGCGGCCCCCGCGTCCGCCGCGAGCGCGCCGGCCGCGCCCAGGGCACCGGTGCCGGCGGCCCCGGCGCAGCCGCGCAAACCCGTGCAGACGAGTGAACCGACCTCGCGGGTCCCGCTGACCTTCTACGGCATCCTGCCCGGCGAAAAACCGGCCAAGCCGGTGGAGCCTCCCAAGCCCAGGGAAGTCTGGTGGTTGCAGGTCGCCGCCCTGAAAAACCCGGATGACGCGGATCGTCTGAAGGCCAGACTGACCCTGCTCGGGCTGGACGTGGTCACCCAGGAAGTGGATAGCGCCGGCGGCACGCTTTACCGGGTGCGCGTCGGCCCCTACAAGCGCGACGAGGATGCGTTCGCCGACCTCGACACCCTGGCGGCGCATGATTACGAACCCCGCCTGTTCAAGGAACCCACGGGCCGCTAGC
>CAZONS010000440.1:0-2731 GCA_964581195.1 uncultured Thiobacillus sp.
CCGCCGCGCGCACGCGCCTGATCCTGGACAAGCCCTTTCTCGGCTCGCTGGTCATGCATCTGCCGCTGAAGGCGGCGGATCCGAAGTGGTGCAAGACCACCGCCACGGATGCGAAGAATTTCTATTACAACCCCGCCTACATCGACCGCCTCAGCCTGGAGCAGACCCAGTTCGTCCTGGCGCATGAAGCCATGCATTGCGCGCTGTCGCATTTTGCCCGGCGCAATCATCGCCAGAAACATCGCTGGGACGTGGCCTGCGATTACGCGGTGAACATGATTCTGGATGACGAGCGCATGCGCGGGCCGGACAACGTCCTGATGAACGCCGCCTACCGTGGCCTGACCGCGGAGGAAATCTATCCGGTGCTGCACGAGGACCCGCCGGAGGAAACCCAGGACACGCATCTGTTCGACAATGAAGCGAACGAGGGCGGCGACGGCGAGCCTCAGGAACAGGACAACGGCGAGGGCCAGGGCTCCTCTTCCGGAAACGAGGGGGGCGGTTCGGGCAACCCGGAGAGGCAAGAGCAAGAGGCCGCGCAGTCGGGCGAGAGCCAGGCCGCGCCGCCGCCCCCTTCCGACCCGGGAAAGCTCGACGAGCAATGGAAGGCGCGGCTGGCGGCCGCCGCGCAGATGGCGCGTCAGGCGGGCAAGATGTCGTCGTCGCTGATGCGCATGGTCGACCAACTGCTGGCGCCGCAACTGCCCTGGCGCGCCTTGCTCGCCCGCTACATGATGAGCGCCGCCCGCGACGACTACAGTTTCCAGCGAACCTCCCGCCGCGAGTCGGCCGCGCTGATGCCACGCCTGCACAGCCAGAGCGTCGACGTGGTGGTGGTGCTGGACACCAGTGGTTCGGTGCAGGAGGAGGAGTTGCGCGAATTCCTGGCCGAGATCGACGCGCTCAAGGGGCAGGTTCGCGCCAATGTCACCCTGCATGCCTGCGACGACAGGCTCGATCCGAACGGACCCTGGTCCTTCGCGCAATGGGAGGCCATGAAGTTGCCCGAGGCGCTGTCGGGAGGCGGCGGCACCGATTTCAGGCCGGTCTTCGACTGGCTGTCGCGAGAGAGCCAGCGTCCCGATCTGCTGGTCTATTTCACCGATGCGCAAGGCCATTTTCCGGCGCAAGAGCCCGCATACCCCGTGGTCTGGCTGGTCAAGGGGAAGTCCGGTGTGCCGTTCGGCACCCGGATCCAACTGAATTGAAAAAAACGGCCATCGACAATTTCGAGTTCAATATCCGGTTTTTCAGCTCACTTCAGCCGTGGACAGGGCAATGCAGTGAGTGTCATGATGCGCGCCGCTGCATGGTATGGATGGTTGTCAGATAGCTCGAAAGTATCAGACGATTGTGTGTGTCTTTTGCGGTGTAAGTGGCGTTAGCATGTGCACACCGCCGAATCCTGAGCTCATCACCCGGTGACCAGAAAAGGACGGTGTGAAATGCAACCTTGCAGTGAATCTTTTAGGAGACAAATGCATATGAACATTCTGCGCAGGAACGTATTGAAAGGCGCTGGCGCCGCTGGTGCCGTGAGCGTGGCGGTAGCCGCCGGCCTGATGACCCCGACGGCCGTCTTTGCCGGCTGGAACAAGGCGGGTTTCGAATCCAAGAGCCTGGATGGCGCCATGGGCGCGATCGGTGGTGGTTCCGCCGCCGCTTCCGGTGACATCACCGTCAAGGCTCCCGACATCGCCGAAAACGGTGCCGTCGTGCCGGTCGAAATCACCTCCAGCATCGCGGGTACCGATTCCATCGCCATCATCGGCGAGAAGAACACCCTGCCCCTGATCGCTGTGTTCAACCTCAGCAACGGTGCCCAAGGCTACATCTCCACCCGCATCAAGATGGGTTCCACTTCCAACGTGATCGCCATGGTCAAGGCCGGCGGCAAGGCCTACAAGGCCCACAAGGAAGTCAAGGTCACCATTGGCGGCTGCGGCGGCTGATCGGTCTACCCGGTACCCGACTTTCAATATCCACAGGAGATAGCAAATGGCTGAACCGATGAAGATTCGTGCTTCCATGTCCGGCGACACCGCTGATGTGAAGTGCCTGATGAACCACCCGATGGAAACCGGCCTGCGCAAGGACGCCAAGACCGGCGGTGTCGTGCCCGCGCATCACATCACCAACGTCACCGCCAGCGTGAACGGCAAGACCGTTCTCGATGCCGAGTGGGGCGGCGGCATTTCCAAGAACCCCTACCTGGCCTTCAAGGTCAAGGGCGCCAGCAAGGGTGACAAGGTCGAGATCAAGTGGGTCGACAACAAGGGCGACAGCAACACCGCTGAAGCCACGATCGGCTGATCGACGCTTTGATCATTGAACGGGCCGGCATTCTGCCGGCCCGTTTTTTATTAGGGCTGCCGACGGGTCGATCAAATGATGCAGCAGGCCGGCGACAGCGCGTCCGAGCGGTAGTGTCTGCGCACGTCGACCCTGACCTCCCAGAGGCAATCGCCGGCCGGGATGACCACCAGATCACCTTGGCGCACGGTCACCGGCGCGCTGCCGTCGAGGGTGAGCACGGCTTCCCCTGCCAGGAAAAAGCTTTTCTCGGACGCTTCCAGTGTCAGCACGCGGCTGCCGGCGCCATCCTTCCAGAGCGGCCAGCCATCGACGCCGAGTTCGGCGCGACGGGCGGGTGTGATGGCGTGTTCGACCGTGATCTCGCCATTCATTTCGCCAGACTCTCTTTTTCCATCAGGATGTAGGTGTTGTA
>CAZONS010000441.1:0-2727 GCA_964581195.1 uncultured Thiobacillus sp.
GCATCCGTACCGGCGAAACCGGAGAATCAGCGGTCTGATCCAGGAAGAGCCCTGGAGCGGGCGCGAACTCGATCCCGCGCCGCGTTCGAGACAGGGCCGGACCGACGCAAAAACGCCGGCATGCAGCCGGCGTCAGATTCAGGCTGGCGCCCGGGTCATTCCGCCAGATAGGACGCCAGAGCGGCAATCTGCTCGTCGGACAGGGGCTTGGCCATCGCCGCCATGATGACGGTCTTGGGGCCCATCTGCTTGCCATCGCGGTAGTCGGTCAGACGCGACTGGATATCCGCCTTGCTCAACCCGACCAGCTTCGGGTTACCGGCCAGCCCCTCAGCCGTTTCACCATGACAGCTCACGCATTTTGCGACGTAGAGATCATGGCCATTGACGCCGGAAGCCGCGACACCTTCCACATTCCCGGCCACACCCTGCGTCGGATCCATGGGCATCGGCGGCGCCGCGGTGACCGTTGTGTCGGCGGGCGCCTCGGTCGCGGGCTCGGCGGGCTTGTCCTTGCCACAGGCCGACAGCGTCAGAGCCGTGAGAAGAGCGAGCATAAGTGGGGTGAATTTCATGATGGTGATTCCCTCTGTTTGGATGAAAAAAAAGCGCCCGCGCCGTCCGCTGCTAGCCGATGCGCTGCGGGCCACTCGTTTCAAAATACCAGAAATGAGTGATCTGTATAGTCACACCGCCGCATAGGGAAGCCTTGGCGGGTCATCCAGGGCGCCCCTACCGCGCGCCCCGACCCGTCACATGACCCGTACCGCGCCGCACCTTCAATGTCTTGGATAAGGCGCGTGGCTCTCTCCGGCAACCGGCACCGAGTGCACCAGCACCTCCACCTCGCGCAATTGCAGTGGACCGTTCGAATCGACCAGATAACGCGCGCCACGGCGCCAGACCGGCTCGATGGTCAGACGGGCCGCGCGGGTATCCCGGGCACCACCACTGGTATCGAGCAGCAGCAGGCCATCCTCATACGCCACCCCGAGCTGACCGCCATACACCCTGTTCGAGGATTCGGCGCTCATCACCTCCAGACGCAATACCTCTCCGGACGCCAGCGAAAAGGCCATGGGCGTAAACACGCGATGCTTCCCACCCAGCCGCATCGCGCCATCCCGAAGACTCACACGAATCAGGTCGCCGGGGCGGCCCCGGCCTTCATGAATGTCCCGTATCCGCGCCTCACGCGCCAACGCCGCTTCCCGCTCGGCTTCGCGGCGCGCCTCGGCCTCTCGCTGAGCCGCTTCCTGACGCAACCGATTGCGCTCGTTGTAACCACGAATCGTCTCCATGCGCTCCGCCTCGCTCATCCGCTCCCAGACCTCCTCGGACACACCGAAATGAGTCGTGGCGCAAGCCGTAAGAAACAGCAGAACAACCATCAACCACACACGCATGGGATCTCCTTTTTCCTTGAATCGAGAGCTGACGCCCTCGGCGATAGGCACGAGATTACACCAGCACATCGCCCCTTTGGTCGGTTGGCGCGCTGCGACACCCTGATGAGCGTAGCCCTGGTCAGGGGGCTGGATGGTCAGGGCATGATGAAACAGCAACCAGACGCATGCCACAAAACGAAAAAGCCGCCCGAAGGCGGCTTTTTCGACGCTACTAGAAGTGCTTACCAGCTCCAGCCGGCGCCCACGTTGTAGGTGGTCTGGCCGGACGCATGACCCAGGCCCGCGGTGACTTGCAGGTTCTGGTTGATGATGCCGCGGTATCCAACGGCGATCGCGTCATTGCTCATGAAGTGGCCATAGCCGACACCGACGCTATGGCTCTTGCCGGGCATCGGCGCGGGAATCGCGGACAACGCGGACACGGCGGCAACACCGGCATAAGCCTTCTTCAACTGTTGCCAGTTGACGGCATCGTAGTTGCTCGTGCCGTCAGCCACGCCATGGACCTGGACCGGCACGCCGGTACCGTTCTGGGCGAAAGTCGCGCCATTCTGGTTCAGGGTCATGTTGCTGCCGGGGGTCGCGCCGCCAGTGGAACCACCGGTCAGAACCGCGCTGGTGTTGTCGGTCACGACCAGGCCACCGCTGGTGGCGGTCGTCATGCTGGCGACACCGGCATCGAGCGACACAGTGGAAGCCGTCGTAGCGCTACCGCCAGTCAGGCGGGTCGTGCTTGCGGTGGTGCGGTTGACGTCCAGACCACGGGTACCCGTCGCCGCGCTGGAAACCACCGTCACCGAGCTGGTGTTGGTGACGTTCGCGGACAGACCGGCGCTCTGGCTGTTCAGGTAGGTGACGCTGTTGCCGTTCAGGGTGGCGGTGGCGGTATTGCCACTCACCGTGCCGGTCATCAGGACGCCGTTGGTGGTGCCGCTACCGGCGACACTGACGCCAGTGGTTCCGCCGTTGCCGATCAGGCTGGTACCGTTGATGGTGCCCGTGCCTTGCAACAGCGTACCGGAGGTGGATCCGTTGCCATTGACCTCGAGGCGCTGCGTGCCGGCCACGACCTGGTTGTTGCCGGAAGTGGCGGTAATCAGGTTCGACACGTTGCCGGCACCGGCATTGCCGGTCATCTGGTTCGCGCCAACATCGGCATTGATGACGTTATTGCCGGTATTGGTGTCGATCAGGTTGCCGGTCTGGCCCTGAATGGTGTTGCTGCCGGTGGTCGCCGTCATGCTGTTGTTCAACGCGGTCAGGGTGTTGACACCGCCCGCGCCGGTCGCCGTCAGGACGTTGCCGCCGGTCGTGGCGA
>CAZONS010000442.1:0-2722 GCA_964581195.1 uncultured Thiobacillus sp.
GAGCGGGTGGACCGCCAGCGTGGGGAGGCGGAATGACCCCCGGCGACCCCATCCGAATCGACTACAGCGGCCATTGGTCGCACGGGCGGAAGTTCGTGCTCGACTGCATCGGCGAGGTCCACGGGATTGCTTGCGTGGGCATCCGCAATGCTGACGACGCCATGTGCTGGATACCGGTCGATAGGGCACGGGTGGTGGCGCGGAGGGAGGCGGCATGACGGCTGTCCGTAAGGAAGTCATCGGAGATTGCACGCTGTATCTCGGGGACTGCCTGGAGGTGATGCCAACGCTCGGCAAGGTCGACATAGTAATTACTAGCCCGCCCTACAATATGGGGTTGGTTCCCGGCGGCAATGGACGAGGCATGTATCGTCCTGGTGCGAGTAATAAGGCGGGGAGATTTCGGCAGGGTTACGGAAAACACTCCGACGCATTGCCGCAAGCAGAGTACGATGTATGGCAGCGAAAATGCTTACGTCTGATGTACGACTGCGTGCGTATGGCTGTTTTTTACAATCACCGCCCTCGCGTAGAGCACGGATGTCTGCGGGTTCCTTTGTCATTTGACTACGGGGGAGTTCCACTTCGGCAAATCATTGTATGGGATCGTGGCACGGGCATTGATGTGACACATCGCCATTTTTGCACGCGCCAGGAGTGGGTAATGCTTTTTGCAAGGCCGGAATTCCGACTTCTTGACCACTCCACGTCGGGGCGCGGCGACGTCTGGCGGCTGGGAATGGAGCGCGCTGAAACAGGGCATCCAGCACCTTTTCCGGTTTCGTTGCCAGTTACGATCCTTTTGTCAGTAGGCGCAAACAACACCTTAGATCCATTTATGGGCAGCGGCACAACTGGCGTGGCTTGCGCAAACCTCGGTCGCAAGTTCATTGGCATAGAGATTGAGCAGCGATACTTCGACATTGCTTGCCGCCGCATTGAGGAGGCCTACCGCCAGCCACGCCTATTCAGCGAACCTGCGCCGAAGCCCGTACAACAGGGGTTGGGGTTATGACCGGCCCCTTCACCCACCGCTGCTGTGGCGGCCATTGGTCGCACGGGCGGGCTGCATGTCGGTAAACGCCGTGTCCTACGTTCGCGGGATCATCCCTGACGCGGCCAACCGCGAACGGGACGACTTCTACCCAACCCCGCCGCGTGCGACCGAGGCGCTTCTGGCGGCCGTGCCGTTTGAAGGCAACATCTGGGAGCCGGCCTGCGGTGACGGGGCCATAAGCAATGTGCTGGAGGCGGCCGGTTACGAGGTTATCAGCACCGACCTGATTGACCGCGGCTATGGCACGCCCGGCGTCGACTTCCTTCTCGATTACCAGACGACGGCCGACAACATTATCACCAACCCGCCGTTCAAGCACGCTCAGGAGTTTGTCGAGCACGCATTGAGCCGCGCCCGTTGCCGGGTGGCGATGCTTTGCCGGCTGGCATGGCTGGAGGGCAAGGCGCGGCGGCGGATGTTCGAATCCACGCCGCTTGAGCGGGTGCTGGTGTTTTCGTCCCGTATCCCGATGCAGCGGGGCCGCCAGCACGGCGAGGGCGACGTGGGCGGGATGATCGCGTTCGCCTGGTTCGTCTGGCACCACGGCCACCAAGGGCCGCCGACTCTGGGGTGGCTGTGATGACCTGCCTGCACCGGATACCGGCCGATAGGGCGCGGGTGGTGGCGCGGAGGGAGGCGGCATGAGCGCCATTATCCCGCGCACTACGCTCGTTCAGATCTGCGCCGGCCGCACGCGCGCTCTCGACCTGTACGCTCGCGCCTATGACGCAATCACGGCCGCCAACGAGGCGATCCGAGCGGCCGGGGCGATGGCTCGGGCTACAGCATCACCGCGGACGAACCGCTACAACCATCACCTCACGCTCGCCCAAAAGCACTTCGTCCTCGGGATGGATTTGCCGGAACGCAAAGCCTTCCTGGAAACCGCTCGCAAGCTGGTCGATACCGACGTTTGGGCACATCTCATCGAGATCACTGACCTCGAACGGCTGATGGATAAGAAGGCCAAGGACGAGTTCAACCAGCAACTCATCAAAGACCCGCCGGAGGCCACGGAAGACAACATCGCCGCGACGATGCGGCAACTATTCCTTGACGCGGATATGATCTTCCGCCGCGGGATCGCCGAATGCTTCTCCAACCTTGACCGCCGATTCCGCAGCCATGACGGCTTCAAGATCGGCTCCCGGGTGGTGCTTACCCACGCCTTCAACGAGAGGGGAAGCTGGAACTATTACCGCAATCACCGCGACACCATGCAGGACATCGAGCGCACCTTTTTCGTGATCGAAGGCAAGGCGCCGCCGCCGAACTATTCCGGCATCGTTGGGGCGGTTGAAGAGGCGAGGAAGGGCGGTTGTGGCCGTCGCCAGAGCGAAGTCGAGAGCGATTATTTCAAGGTCCGCTGCTTCAAGAACGGCAACGCCCACGTCTGGTTCAAGCGCGACGACTTGGTTGAGAAGGTCAACAAGCTTCTGGCCGAATACTACGGCGAGGCCATCCCGGACGGACAGACCTCCGAAGATGACGGCGGACTCAACACCCCGAAAACATCCCTGGCGAAGAACTATGGGTTCTATCCCTCACCGGAGCCGGTGGTCGCCAGTGTCATTGACGGAGCTCCCCTATATCGACGTGAGGGCGAGCCACCGTTAACCGTTCTGGAGCCGAGCGCCGGGACAGGCAACCTCGCCCGCCTCGCAG
>CAZONS010000443.1:0-2720 GCA_964581195.1 uncultured Thiobacillus sp.
CAAATCCCGGAGTTGATCGGCCGCGCCATTCTCGCATCTGAGGTGGCGGCATGACGGCTCGCATCCTGCAAGGCGACTGCCGCGAACTGATGCCTGCGGAAGGCCCGTTCGACATGATCGTTGCCGACCCTCCGTATGGCGATACGTCCCTGTCATGGGACCTCTGGCCTGATGGATGGGTGGAAACAGCAGCCGGCGCGCTTAAACCCGCGGGTTCCCTGTGGTGCTTCGGGTCTATGCGGATGTTCCTCGATCGGGCCGCTGAGTTTCGGGCCGCCGGTTTACGCTATGCCCAGGATGTGGTCTGGGAAAAGCACAATGGATCGAGTTTCCATGCGGATCGCTTCAAGCGGGTGCATGAACACGCCATCCAATTTTATCGCAATGACGTATCATGGAAAAACGTGTTCAACGACACGCAGACTACGCCTGACGCGACCGCCCGCAGGGTGAGGCGCAGGACGAGCAGTCCGGCCCATATGGGAAAGATCAAGGCAGCACCATACCAGAGTGAGGATGGCGGCCCACGCATCATGCGGTCGGTCATCTACATGCGATCCATGCATGGCCGCGCCATTCATCCGACCGAGAAGCCCGCTGCGCTACTGGAAATTCTGATCCGCACAAGCTGCCCTCGAGGTGGAGTGGTCGGAGATTGGTTTGCTGGCTCCGGTGCGGCCGGCGAGGCGTGCCAGATGACCGGCCGAAATTACGTCGGCTGCGAACTCAATCCAGAGATGGCGGAAATGGCTGAATCGCGGCTGGCATCGTTCCTGTTCGGGAGCGTGGCATGAGTCCCACCCGACCTGTTTTGCGCTGGTACGGGGGAAAGTGGCTGCTCGCGCCATGGGTGATCGAACACCTGCCGTCCCATCGGGTCTATGTCGAGCCGTTCGGGGGGGGCGGCCTCGGTGCTGCTGCGGAAGCCGCGGGCCTATGCCGAGGTGTACAACGATATGGATGAGCAGGTGGTCAACCTGTTTCGGATATTGCGTCAGCCCGAGGCTTCCGCACGGCTGATCGAGGCGATAGGCCTGACGCCGTTCGCGCGCTGCGAGTTCGAGGGCGCCTATGCCGTGTCGGATGACCCCATCGAGGAAGCCAGGCGGCTGATCGTCCGCAGCTTCATGGGATTCGGATCGGACGGTTTCAATCGGGAGGTCCGGACAGGATTCCGCTCGTCGTCCAACCGGAGCGGCACCACGCCCGCGCATGATTGGGCAAACTACCCGGCTGCGCTGCGGGCGATCGTAAGTCGCCTACAGGGGGTGGTAATCGAACGACGGGAGGCGGTGGCCTGCATGCGGCAGCATGACGGGGCGCAAACTTTGCACTATGTGGACCCGCCTTACCTGCCCGCGACGCGAAGCGCGAAAAGCCGGAAGTCCGGCGGAAAATACCATGCCTATGTCCACGAATTGACGGCGGCGGATCACGCGCACCTTCTGAACGCGCTGCGCGACCTCAAAGGCATGGTCGTCCTGTCGGGCTATCCCTCGTCCATTTATGACGCCGCCCTGACCGGCTGGCAGCGGGTAGAGCGGATGGCCCTCGCGGACGGTGCGAGAGAGCGGACCGAAGTGCTGTGGATCAACCCGCAAGCATGGCAGGCGTTGCGTCGGCCAACGCTCTTCGGGAGCGTGGCATGAGCGCCATTATCCCGCGCACTACGCTCGTTCAGATCTGCGCCGGCCGCACGCGCGCTCTCGACCTGTACGCTCGCGCCTATGACGCAATCACGGCCGCCAACGAGGCAATCCGGGCGGCTGGGGTGATGGCGCAGGCGACGGCACCGTCGCGGGTGAACCGCTACAACCACCACCTCCCTCTCGCGAAAAAGCACCTCGTCACCTGCCTGGATTTGCCGGAACGGGCGGTCTTCCTGGAAACCGCCCGCAAACTGGTCGACACCGACGTTTGGGCGCACCTCATCGAGATCACCGACCTCGAACGGCTAATGGACAAGAAGGCCAAGGACCAGTTCAACCAGCAACTCATCAAAGATCCGCCGGAAGCGACGGAAGACAACATCGCCGCCACGATGCGGCAACTATTCCTAGACGCCGACATGATTTTCCGCCGCGGCATCGCCGAATGCTTCTCCAATCTCGACCGCCGGTTCCGCAGCCATGACGGCTTCAAGATCGGCAGCCGCGTCATTCTAACCGGCGCTTTCGACGAGCATGGTCACTGGAGCTATTACCGGAATCACCGCGACACGCTGACCGATATCGAGCGCGTTTTTCTTGTGCTGGACGGACGCGAATTGCCGCCGTCCGGCCTCACCAATGGTCAGCACCAGAAGCGTGAGGACGGCGAGCCCGAGCCCTATGTCCGCCTGATCGATGCCATCGACAGGGCCAGGAGCAGCGGTTTTCACGCCAGGCAGACCGAAGTTGGCGCGGAATACTTCACCATCCGCATTTTCAAGAACGGCAACGCTCATGTCTGGTTCAAGCGCGACGATCTGGTGGAGAAGGTCAACAAGCTCCTCGCCGAGTATTACGGCGAGGTGATTCCGGACGGCCAGACGGCGGAGGACGACGGCGGGCTCAACACCCCGAAGACCTCTCTGGCGAGAAACTACGGGTTCTATCCCTCACCGGAGCCGGTGGCCGCCAGTGTCATTGACGGCGTTCCCCTATATCGACGCGAGGGCGAGCCGCCGTTAACCGTTCTGGAGCCGAGCGCCGGGACAGGCAACCTCGCCCGCCTCGCAG
>CAZONS010000444.1:0-2713 GCA_964581195.1 uncultured Thiobacillus sp.
TCTTCACCGGGATATCCTTGCCCGCGCCGCCCTCCTTGACCTCGATGCTCAGATCTCTCCTGGCGGTCGCGCAGCAGAACAGGGCCATGCGGCGGGCGTTGTCCTCGGGCGTCAACGCGGTTTCCTGATAGACGCCCAGGTCCACGTCGCCCGCCAGCACCTTGCCCTTGCAGGCACCGCAGGCGCCGTTGCGGCAGCCATAGGGCAGCGAGAAGCCGGCGTTGAGCGCGGCGGCAAGCAAAGTGTCGCCCTCGTTGACGTTAAACTGATGGCCGCTGGGCTGGATGGTGACCTGGTGAGACATTCCGATTTCCTCTCTCTGTGCTGAAAAAACGATGCGTATCCTGATTGTGGGTTGTGGCGATGTCGGCCTGCGCGCCGCGCGTCTTCTCGCGGGACATGCCCGCCTGTACGGACTGACCCGCGATCCGGCGCGCATGCACGAACTGCGGGCCAACGGCATCACCCCCATCCTCGGCGACCTCGACGACCGCGCCAGCCTCGGACGCCTGGCCGGCCTCGCGGATGCCGTGCTGCACTTCGCGCCGCCACCCGCGCAAGGGATGCGCGACCCGCGCACCCATCGCCTGCTGGCCGCATTGGGGCGCGGCAGTCTAGCGCAACTCGTTTATATCAGCACCAGCGGGGTCTATGGCGACTGTGCCGGCGAATGGGTGGCCGAGACCCGGCCGGCCCGTCCCGGCAACCCCCGCGCCCACCGTCGCGCCGACGCCGAGTCGCGCCTCCGCCGCTTCGGCCGGGGCGCCGCGCGGGTCTGCCTGCTGCGCGCGCCCGGCATCTATGCGCGGGACCGCATGCCGGCGGAGCGGGTGCGCAAGGGCCTGCCCGCCATTCTCGAGGCGGACGACGTCCACACCAATCACATTCACGCCGACGATCTCGCCCGCCTGGCCATCGCCGCTCTCTTTCGCGGTCGCCACAACCGTCTCTACAACGCCGTCGACGACAGTGGCCTGAAGATGGGCGACTGGTTCGACGTCGTCGCCGATCACCTGGGCCTGCCGCGACCGCCGCGCCTGCCCCGCGACCAGGTCATCGCCGCCGTCACCCCCGCGATGCGCACCTTCCTGACCGAATCGCGCCGCCTCTCGAACCAGCGGATCAAGCGCGAACTGCGCTTTCGCCCGCGCTATCCCACGGTACGGGAAGGCCTGTCGGCCGCGACGGATACGGTGTGAAGCCCGTGGACATGAAGAACGCGAGCGAGCACCCCGGCGAGCCGGCTCAGGACCTGGTGGAAGAGAACGCGTCCACCCTCCTCCTGGTGGACGACGAACCGTCCAACATCAAGCTGCTGGAACGCGCCGTTCTCGCCGGCGGGAAATACAAACCGATCTCGACCAGCGATCCTCGGGAGGTGGTGGAACTGTGCCGACAACACGATCTCGACCTCATCGTGCTGGACCTCAACATGCCCCTGCTCAATGGCTTCCAGGTCATGAACCAGCTGCGGGCGGCGATCGAACCGAGCCTGCTGCCGCCGATCCTGATCGTCACCGCCCAGCACGATCAGGAATACCGGATCCGCGCGCTGAAGGAGGGCGCGGTCGATTACGTCACCAAACCGTACATGCTGGACGAACTCCTGGCGCGAGTGGGCAACCTGGTCAAGATCCGCCGCTACCAGAAGCGGATGCTGGCGCTGAACCACTCCCTGGAAGCCCGGGTAAGGGCGCACACCGAGGAACTGTTCCGCTCGCGGCAGATGATTCGCGAACTCGCCGCCCATAACGAAAAGATCCGGGAAGCGGAGCGCGCCCGCATCGCCCGCGAGATCCATGACGAATTCGGGCAGTACCTCACCGCCCTGCGCATGGACACCGCCATGCTCAACATCCGCTTCGGCGCCGGTGCCGGCAACGAAGCCCTGAAGCAGCAACTGGACGGCATGAAACAGACCATCGACACCAGCATCGGCGTGGTGCGGAACCTGGCCTCCACGTTGCGCCCGGGCGCGCTCGACATGGGCCTGGTGTCGGCGGCCGAATGGCTGCTGGCGGGGTTCGAGGAGCGCACCGGCATCCACTACCGGCTGCATGCCCCGCAGGAAGATCTCATCCTGGACAACGAACGCGCCACCGCCGCATTCCGCATCCTGCAGGAAGCGCTCACCAACATCACCCGCTATGCCCACGCCAGCGCGGTCGAGATCGACATCCAGGTGGCCGACGCCGCCCTGGTCATGGTGGTCAGGGATGATGGCATCGGCTTCGACCCCGCCGAGGTCCGCACCCGGAAAACCTTCGGACTGCTGGGCATCCGCGAGCGGGTCCTGATTTTCGGTGGCGAATCCAGGATTGACAGCACACCCGGCAACGGCACTATCCTCTACGTCCGAATTCCAACCTGACAGCAGGGATATTCATGATCCGCATCCTGATCGCGGACGATCATGCGATCGTCCGCCGTGGTCTGCGCCAGGTGCTCGAACTCGCGCCGGAACTCGAATTGGCGGGAGAGGCCAGGGACGGCTGGGAAGTCATCGAGAAAGTGCGCGGGGGTGGCCTCGACCTCCTGCTCCTGGACATGAACATGCCCGGACCCAATGGCGTCGAACTGATCAAGCGGATACGGGAAGAGGCGCCGCGAGTGCCCATTCTGGTGCTCTCCATGCATGGCGAAAGCCAGGTCGCCGGGCGCGCCATCAAGGCCGGCGCGGCCGGTTACCTGACCAAGGACTGCGAGCCGGAAA
>CAZONS010000445.1:0-2709 GCA_964581195.1 uncultured Thiobacillus sp.
GCCGCCGCTGTACAAGGTCAAGCAGGGCAAGCGTGAGACGTATCTGAAGGACGATTACGAATTCAAGCAGTATCTGCTTCGCGAAGCCCTCAACGGCGCCGAGCTGATCCCCTCGCCGGGGGCGGAACCCCTGGGCAAGGAAAGCTTCGAGCGCATCGCCCGCGAATTCCTGCTGGCCGAGGCCATGATCGAGCGCCTGGCGCGACGCATGGATGAGGACGTCCTCTACACCCTGCTGAAGATTCCCACCATCAGCCTCAATACCGAGGAAGAAGCGGCCACCGCCGCGCAACTGCTCACCGGCGAGCTGAGCAAGTTGAGCCCGGTCAGGATCAAGCCCCTGCGTTACGAGGATGACCTCGGCTGGCGACTGGAGATCACCCGCAGCCGGCATGGCATCGGCCACACCAGCTACCTCGACTACAACTTCATCGAGGGCGGCGACTACGACCAGTTGCGCCGTACCTCTGAAATCCTCAACGACTTGCTGCAGCCCGGCGCCGAGATTCGTCGCGGTGAATCCCGGGCCCCGGCCTACGATTTCCGCCAGGCGCTCGACTGGCTTCTGGGCGAGGTCAAGAAGAACATCGGCGTGCAGCGCTACAAGGGTCTGGGCGAGATGAACCCGGAACAACTCTGGGAAACCACCATGGATCCGAAGGTGCGTCGCCTGCTCCGCGTCCAGATCGAGGACGCCATCGCGGCAGACGGTATCTTCACCACCCTGATGGGCGAGGAAGTGGAACCGCGACGGCAGTTCATCGAAACCAATGCGCTCGGAGTGCGTAATCTGGACGTGTGATCGCTGTCGGATGACCCGGATAGTGAAAAAAGGCTCCGAACGGAGCCTTTTTGTTCGGTGGACGGCTGATCGGCCACATGGTGAGTTGCGCATCAGGCCGATCGACGGCCATGTGGTCAGGCCCGACACATCCCTGTGACGGGGCGGACACGTCATTTCACTTCAACGCATTCCCTACCACCTCGGCCACATCCTTCGCCAGGCGCGGACAGTCCCTGATGCGCTCCAGCGCGGCACGGGCGTGGGTCTGGCGGCCGGCATCGAACTGGCGCCAGCGGTCGAAGCCGCGCGCCAGGCGCGAGGCGACCTGAGGATTCAACGCCTGCAGGTCGATGATGACGTCGGCGAGCAGTTGGTAGCCGTCGCCGTCGGCGGCGTGGAAATGGCGGGGGTTGGCGCCGGAGAAACCGCGGATCAGGGCGTAGACCTTGTTCGGGTTTCTCAGGTCGAAAGCGGGATGACGCATGAGGTCGCGTACGCGCCCGACGCCGCCGGGCAGGCGCGAGGTGGCCTGCACCGAGAGCCACTTGTCGACCACCAGGGCTTCGTGTTGCCAACGCGTATAGAACGCCGCCAGCGCGGTCTCCCGCTCGGGCAGGTCGAGATTGGCGAGGAGGCCCAGGGCGGCGATGACATCGGTCATGTTGTCACCGTGTTCGAACTGGGCGAGCAGCCGCGGCAGCAGCGTGGCTCGCGTTTCGGGCGCGGTGGCTTCGGCCAGGTAGCCGAGACAGACGTTGCGCAGGGCGCGGCGGCCGACCTGGAGACCTTCCGGGGCATAGGCCTCGTCGGGCGCGAGCGCGGTCCACGCGGCCTCGAACTCGGCGCCCAGGTGGCCGACGAGATGGCGGCGCAGATTGAGGCGGGCAAGGTGGATGGCGTCCGGGTCGATGAGTTTGCCCTGACCGACCATCGCTTCGGCCAGCACCTGTTCCGCCGGCAGGATGAGCGCTTCCGCGGCCAGCGCCGGGTCGCCCTCCAGGCCGCTGGCGAGTACTCGCGCGACGGCCGCGACATGGGACGCGGGGATCCAGTCCGTGCCTTCGGCGCCGGCGGCGATGCCGGCGAGCAGGATGCGGGTGGCGAGGCGCTGGCCGGCCTCCCAGCGATTGAAAGGATCAGCATCGTGGGCCATCAGATGGGCGAGATCCTCATCCGTCTGTTCCAGTTCGAGTTCCACCGGCGCGGAGAAATCGCGCAGCAGTGAGGCGACCGGTGTGGCCACGACGTCCTCGAAGGCGAATGTCTGGACGGCTTCGGTCAGGGACAGCACCCGGGTAGTGCCCACCGGGGCGATTTCTCCGGCCAGGCGCAGCGGCGCGTCGCGGCCATCGGGCAGGACGAGGCCGATGGCGACGGGTATGTGCAGGGGGCCGGTGACGATCGTCTCGCCTGCTTCCTGGAGGCGCGCCTCGTAGGCGGTCGGGGCAAGGGATTGGCTCAGGGTCAGGATGTAGCGAAGGCTGGCCACGTCCCAATGGCCTTCGGCCTTCAGGCGTGGCGTTCCGGCGCGGGCATACCAGCGGCGGAACTGGCCGAGGTCGACGCCGGAAGCATCCTGCATGGCGGCGACGAAATCCTCGCAGGTGACCGCCTGACCGTCATGACGCTGGAAATAAAGATCCATGCCGGCGCGGAACCCCTCGCGGCCGATCAGGGTGTGGATCATGCGCACGACCTCGGCGCCCTTGCCGTAGACCGTGGCGGTGTAGAAATTGTTGATCTCGGCGTAGGAGGCCGGGCGCACCGGGTGCGCCATCGGCCCCGCATCCTCGGGGAACTGGGCGAGACGCAGATTGCGTACTTCCTGAATGCGGGTGACCGCGCGCGAGTGCGTGTCGGCGCCGAATTCCTGGTCGCGGAAGACGGTGAGGCCCTCCTTGAGCGAGAGCTGGAACCAGTCGCGG
>CAZONS010000446.1:0-2708 GCA_964581195.1 uncultured Thiobacillus sp.
CTGCCTCGCCTGGCGCCTCCGGCTTGCCTGGTCGTCGGACCGGGTCTCGGCCGCTCCGGCGCGGCACGGGCGGCCCTGCTGGAGGCGCTGAGCAGCGACCTGCCGTTGCTGCTGGATGCCGACGCGCTCAATCTGATCGCCTCCGACCCCGAATTGCCTGAGCGGGTGACGGCCCGCGCCGCGTCCACCGTGCTGACGCCACACCCGGGCGAAGCCGGCCGGCTGCTGGCCATGCGCAGCGCCGAGGTGCAGCGTGACCGCGAAGGCAGCGCGCGGCGCCTGTGTGAACGCTACGGCGCGGTGACCGTGCTCAAGGGCGCCGGCACCCTGGTCATGGCCCCGGGTCGCGAGATCTGGCGCAACGGCAGCGGCAACCCCGGGCAGGCGGCGCCCGGCATGGGCGATGTCCTGACCGGCATCATCGCCGCCCTGATCGCCCAGGGCATGGCGGTGGAAGCGGCCGCCGCGGTCGGGGTCTGGCTGCATGGCGCCGCCGCCGACCTGGCGGTGGAGGAAGGACTGGGCCCGCGCGGCCTGACCGCCTCGGAACTGCTGCCCCGGGCGCGGCGGCTCCTGAACACGCTCTGACCGGCACACCGGCCAACGCCCGCAGCCGCGCGATGCCCCCTCAGCCGGCGGGAACGACCTCGACCTGGATCTCGCCGTCCACCACCCGCACCGGGTAGGTGGCGAGCGGGCAGTCCGCCGGCTCGTTGAGCGGCTTGCCGGAGGCCAGATCGAAATAGCTGCCATGCAGCGAACATTTGATGGAGCCGCCCTTGACGCAGCCGAACCAGAGCGAATAGTCCTCGTGGCTGCACATTTCGTCGACGCAGTAATGGCCGCCCTCGGCGTTGACCAGCAGCAGGGGCTTGCCGGCCGGGGCGATGCGCTTCATCTGGCCGACGGCCAGTTCGCCTTCGCGGGCGACGCCAACCCAGGCCATCACCGCACCCGTCCCGCGGCGCGACCGGAATCCAGCGCGGCGCGCGCCAGCTCGGCGGCCGCCCGCGGGGTAGCGGCACGGCCGAGGTGATGCAGGATCAGGCTGGCGCCGAGCACCAGGGAATCGTAGGTCGCGCCCCGCTCTCCGCGCAGCGCCCGCATGCCGGCCTCGGCGGCGGCGCGGGCGGTGGCGGCGATGTCCACGGCGATGGCGACTTCATCGGCGCGCTCGGTCTTCGGCAGATCGTCGGGCAGGGGCACCGCGCGGGCGGTCTGCTCGATGCCGCAGGTCACCGGATCGAAATCGATCTCGTATTCCTCGCCATGATTGTCATAGCGCGTGGCCTTGCCGGGCTGACGCAGGGACGGGATCACCCCGCCCTCGACACCGCGCACCAGCAGGGCGGAATCGAAGCCGGCGTGGCGCGCCAGCATGGCGTAGATGGGCGGATAGGGTTTGTGCACGTAGCCGGTGATGAGGTGCGTCCGGTTGCGGCCGCGGATCGGCTGCGCCTGGGTTTCCACGGTGGTGACCGCCTGACGCTTGATCATCTTGGTGCGCAGGGGAATCAGGTCGTGCAGTTTCGGGCAGAAGCTGGCCTGGTCGACATAGGTCCAGCCCAGGGCCGGGTCGCCCAGGCGGGCGGCGGCATCGCGCGGCGACAGATCGACGTTCACCCCGGCGGCGCGCAGGACATGGCGCGCGGTGACGCCATACTTGGGCCCCACCGCCTCCAGGCCGTGACAGACCGCCGGCACGCCCAGCTCCGCCAGCAGCGGCGCCAGGAAGGGCGCGGCCGGCAGACAGCGGTTGTAGCCGTCGTAGGGATCGGCGATGTCCACCACCTCGTCCACTTCGGCGGTGACCCGCTGGGTGGCGGCGAGGATGGCATCGAGAATGCCCTTGAATTCGTCGTTGGTCTCCCGCTTCATGCGCAGGGCGATGAAAAAGATGCCGGCCTGGACCGGGTCGACAGCGTCTTCCAGAATCGCCTGCATGCCGAGCCGGGCTTCTTCCAGAGAAATGTCTTTCGACAATTCCGGGCCGGTGGCGATGCGCTGGATGATGGAATGCATGGTCTTGGCGAGATCGGGGCTGGGGTTCATCTATCACTCCGGAAAGGGTGGGCCGAGGGAGGTGGGCAATCTTGACTCAGATCAAGGATTTTGCCCATGTTGGGTCCACCGCGCTGGATACAAGGGGGGGGGCCCTGCCTTCGACTCGTCGTGGCGAGCCGTTTCCGGCGTCACGTCCTGGCGTGCCGCAGGATGAGCCCCACCAGGGCGTCGGGGTCGAGCGGTTTGGCGATATGGTCCACCATGCCGGCCTCCAGGCAAGCGGCCCTTTCCTCGGAAAGGGCGTGCGCGGTCTGGCCGATGATGGGCAGATCCGGCGCCAGCGCGTGGATGCGCCGGGTCGCCTCATGGCCGCCCATCTCCGGCATCTGGACATCCATCAGCACGATGGCGAAGGTATCGCCGCCCTCCCCGGCCACCCGCTCCACCGCCAGGATGCCGTTGTCGGCGAGGGTGACGCGAGCCCCTTCGCTTTCCAGCAGGGTTCGGATCACTTCCTGATTCACCAGATTGTCCTCGGCCACCAGGATGTGCATGCCCATCAAGGGCTGGCCACCGGCCTCGGCGCGCGCCGCCTCGGCCACCGGCGCGGTCGGCGCGATCTCACCGCATGGCAGGCGTACCGTGAAACGGCTGCCGACGCCAAGGACACTCTCGACCTCGATGACGCCTCCCATCAGGTTCAC
>CAZONS010000447.1:0-2698 GCA_964581195.1 uncultured Thiobacillus sp.
ACTTGTCCACCGCCTTCATCAGGCCGATGTTGCCTTCCTGGATCAGGTCGAGGAATTGCAGGCCGCGGTTCGTGTACTTCTTGGCGATCGAGATCACCAGGCGCAGGTTGGCCTCGATCATCTCGCGCTTGGCGCGGCGCGCCTTGGCCTCGCCGGTGGACATCTTCTTGTTGATGTCCTTGAGTTCCTTCACGGAAATGCCGACGCGGTTCTGCAGGTCGGTCAGTTTCTGCTGGTGTTCGTTGATGTCGAACTGGAGGCGCTCCAGCATTTCGGTATTGACCGACTTGACCGTCATCTGCTCCGTCACCCATTCCAGGGAACCCTCGTTGCCGGGGAAGGTGCGGATGAAGTGCTGGCGCGGCATGTTGCACTTGTTGACGGCGATATCCATGATCGCGCGTTCGTGCGAGCGAACTTCCTCGACGATGGTGCGCACCGAGTCGCACAGGGTGTCGACCTGGCGGGCGGTGAAGCGGATGCCCATCAGATGCACGGAGATCTCTTCCAGCAGCTTCTGATATTGCTTGCTGGTGAAGCCGTACTTGGTCAGCGCGCTCTGCATGCGGGCATGGCACTTGCGGATTTCCGCGAAACGCTCCATCGCGTCGATCTTCAACTGCGCCAGATTGGCCGCGGCGACGGCGGCGCCGCCGTCGTCATCCTCGTCGTCGTCGCTGTCCGAGGCATCGCTTTCCTCGGCCATGTCCATGACGATGTCCTCGCCCGAGCTGTCGACCAGACCGTCGATCAGGTCGTCGATCTTCATCTCGTCCTTCTCGATCTTGGCCACCATGTCGAGGATCTGGGCGATGGTCAGCGGGCAGGCGGAGATCGCCAGCACCATGTTCTTGAGGCCTTCCTCGATGCGCTTCGCGATCTCGATCTCGCCCTCGCGGGTGAGCAGGTCCTTGATGCCCATCTCGCGCATGTACATGCGCACCGGATCGGTGGTGCGGCCGAATTCCGCGTCGACGCTGGAGAGGGCGGCTTCCGCCTCTTCGACGGCGTCCTCGTCCGCCACCGGGGCGGGCGTCTCGGACATCAGCAGTTCCTCGGCGGCGGGGGCCTGATCGAAGACCTGGATGCCCATGTCGTTGATCATGCTGATGACGCTCTCGATCTGCTCGGCGTCGAGAATTTCGTCGGGCAGGTGATCGTTGATCTCGGCGTAGGTCAGGTAGCCCCGCTCCTTGCCGAGCATGATCAGGTTCTTCAGGAGCGTGCGGCGGGTCTCCGCGTCGACCTTGATTTCCGGCTTGTCGGTCGCCGGCTCGATCGCGCCGGCCTTGCCGGCCGCGCCCTTCTTCTTGCGCGCGGCAGCGGTCGGCTTGCCGACCGGTTCGGCTTGTTTGGGAGTCTTTTTGACCGTCGTCACCATTGTTGATGCTCCGTGAGAACCTGCGGAAAAACGCGATAGTATACATGACGTTGGGCCTTTTTCGCCCAGGTCGGTGTCGCGGGTTGGACAGTGCAGATGGGGGCGGGTTTCCGGTGTTGCAAGATTGCACGTCGTGAATGCGTGGGCCGGTTCCGGTGGCGGTGGATCAGGGTGAAGGGATGCGCAGGCTTCCTTGCGCGGTGATATCAAAGGTGAGGGTCTTGATGTTGTCCGCCTTGAGGACCCCGGATACCACACGTCCGGCGAAGCCGGCCATGAAATCGCTCGCGGACGGCGTGATCGCGGCGAACACGAAGTCGTCACCGAAGTCACTTGTGCCTGGCAGTGTGCCCAGTGTTCGGATCGCGCGGGTGGCCGTGTCATAGGCCAGCAAGGAGGCGCCGGAGAGGCCCTGTGTCGCGCTGTAGTCGTTGGCGTGGATGATGAACCTGCAAGCGGTGTTGACGAGGGCGCTTTTCAAGCTGGAAATCGGTGCCGATCCGTTTGCCTGCAGGGGGATGCGCCGCACATCGCCATCGACGATATAGAGCAGGGAGTGGGGTTTGATGTCGCGCACGGCCGGCACGCCGGCATCCAGGGTGCCGGAAAGCACGGGGACAAGGTCGATGAGCGCCGATGTGATCGGCTCGATCTCGTGCCTGATGGCGGGTGCGGCCGGATGGATCAGCGACAGGCCATTTGTTTTCGTATCGGACAATCCCTGGCTTGTTATGAGCCAGGTATACGCGCCAGATGCCGACGGCTGGATTGCCGATGCAACCAGCGCGCCTTCGCTTGTCCCGTTGCCGCCCCCTCCGCCACGTCGGCGAACGTGGTCATCCCAGGCCATGGCGTCCCGGCGACGGAGGGTCGCGACGCAAGCCAGTCCCTGGGAGAGGGCGTGCGTCAGGACGGTTGCCGCGGCTGGAGTCGAGACATGACATTCGAGGAGTACCTCCCCTCGCTCCCGGATGGATCCGGTTGTGATCAGATTCGCCCGCGGAGCAATGCTTGGTCTCGCAAGGCGCACGCATGGTATGTCCGGACCCGCGGGCGAATCAAGTGCGAGTGCGGTCTATGCGTCGGTGCGCGGCATCGGCCGAATCGCTCAGGTCGCGCCTGGTTTCCGTCGTTGCAGGGAGGCCAGCAGCCTCGCCTTTTCCGCGGCGGTCATTTCGCTCGGTTTGCGCCCGGATAGCGCCTGCGCCTGGGCGCGGCCGGCCTGGGCGGCGAGGGTGTCGAGGGCGCCCTGGAAATCGGCTTCGACGTCGTATTCGTCGTCCCAGGCCAGGAGGCCGGCGGCGGCGTGTTCCAGGA
>CAZONS010000448.1:0-2689 GCA_964581195.1 uncultured Thiobacillus sp.
CACGCCTTCTCGGTCATGGGGTTGGGCGGTTTCTCCTCGCACGACACCAGCTTCGGTTATTTCAACTCGCTGCCGCTGGAGATCATCACCATGATCTTCGCGCTGCTCGCCGGGCTGAATTTCGCCATGCACTTCCTGGCCCTGCGCGGACGCACGCTGGCGCCCTATCGCGCCGACCCGGAAATCCGCTGGTTCTTCGGCTATGTCCTTGGCAGTTGTCTGTTGCTGGGCCTGCTGCTCTGGCAGCAAGGGGTCTATCAGGATTTTCCCAGCGCCCTGCGCGACGCCAGTTTCAGCGTCATCTCGATGGCCACCACCCTCGGTCTGGCCACCGCCGATTTTGGCGCCTGGCCGCTGTTCGCGGGTATGTGGCTGCTGTTCCTGTGCAGTTTCTCGACCAGCGCCGGCTCCACCGGTGGCGGCATCAAGATGCTGCGCGCGGTGCTGCTGTACAAGCAGGTCTACCGGGAAATGCTGCGGCTGCTGCACCCGCGCGCGGAAGTCACGATCCGCCTGGGCGAGCAGGTGGTGCCGAACAAGGTCATCTACGCCGTGCTGGTGTTCTTCTTCATCTATGTCGCCTCCATCGTCTCGCTCTCGTTCGTGTTGTCGCTGACCGGCCTCGATGTGCTCACCGCCTTCTCCGCCATCGTCGCCTGCATCAACAATACCGGTCCCGGTCTGGGCCAGGTCGGTCCCTCCACCACCTATGCGGTGCTCACCGATTTCCAGACCTGGGTCTGCACCTTCGCCATGCTGCTGGGCCGGCTGGAACTGTTCACCCTGTTGGTGACCCTGACCCCGGCGTTCTGGCGGAAGTAGACGCGGGCACGGCCGCCAGCTACATCCAGCACACCCTGCCGTCAGCGAACGCCAGGGCGGCGCGCACCAGGTGCCCCGGGTAGAGTTGGCGCGCGGCCGCGAGATAGGCGTCGATTTGATCGCGATGCGGCGCGGCGCGGCGCGCCGGGTCGGCCTCATCGAGACCGCCGGTCTTGTAGTCGATCACCCAGACTTCCTCGCTGAATTCCACCAGGCGGTCGATGCGCAGGAGAGCGCCCTCGGCGTCCAGCAGTTCCAGTTCGTTGTGGGCGCGCAGGTGACGATCCGGATCGAAAGCCGCGGCGAGTTCCGGGATGGCGAGGATGCGGCGGCAGGCCGCGGCCACGCGTGCGCTCGTCTGCGCATCCAGGTCGAGCCTGGCCAGCGCCGTCGCTTCATCCACATGCGCGGTCCGCCATTCCAGGCAGGCATGCACGGCGGTGCCGAAGTCGGCCTCCGGCCCGGCGGTCGGGCGCGATTGGCCGATGCCGGCGGGGAGCGCTTCCTCTTCCGGCAGCGGGGTGGCGGGCGCCTGCCCGGTCACGTCGGGGTCGAGCCAGCGCATCTGCGGCAATGACGCCAGTTCCGCCTCCACCAGCGCGGCTTCCAGCAAGCCCAACCAGTTCGCGGGGGGGGTGCCCGCCTCCTTGAGGCCGCTGACGAAGAGCGCCTGACGGGCACGGGTCATGGCGACGTAGAGCAGGTTGAGGCGTTCGCGCGCGGCCTGCTCCGCTTCCCGCGCGAACAGGTCGTCCCGGCCCCCGCCGCGCCACTCGCTGGCGCCGTGGATGGAGAAATGCGCGGGGCGACGGTCGCCGGGGGGCCAGTCCATGATGACCCCGCTGTGCTGGTCGCGGGTCTCGCTCTCGTCCGCCTTGATCAGGAAGACCACGGGTGATTCCAGCCCCTTGGCGGCGTGGATGGTGAGCATGCGCACCGCATCGCCATCGCTGGCCGGCGGTTCATCCGGCGCGTCCTGACCGGCCTTGTCGCGCAGTTGCCGCAGTTCGTCGAGGAAGCGTGGCAGGCTGGGAAAGCGGCCGCCGGAGAGCTTCAGCGAAAGCGCGAGCAGGCCCTCCAGGTTGGCCTGCACGCCGGTCCGCAGACGGGGGGCCACGGCGCTGCCGTAGCGCGCGATCACCTCGCCCTCATGGAAGACACGGTCGAGCAGATCGTGCACCGGCAGATGCCCGGCGAGGCCGCGCCAGCCCAACAGCAGGCGGGAGGCGCGCGCGATCCGCGGCGGTGGCGCGGTTTCCGCGGCCCAGTCGTGCAGGTGCCGCCACCAGGCACCGCCGCCACGCGCGAGCGTCTTGAGATCGTCGTCGCCACAGCCGAAGATCGGGCACTTCAGGGCGTGCGCCAGGGCGAGATCATCGAGCGGCGACATCAGCACGCCGAGCAGCGCCATCAGGTCGGTCGCTTCCAGGCTGGCCAGGAGGCCGCCGCGGCGATCGCCCAGATAGGGGATGGCGGCGGCCTTGAACGCGTCCTCGAACACCTCGAGGTCGCGCCGCGTGGCATAGAGCAGGATGATGTCGCCGTAGCCTGCCCGCCGGCCACCGGCGAGTTCGAGCCGGCCGACGATGGCCGCGATGCGCCGCGCCACCCAGGCGGCTTCCTGTTCCCGCCTGGGGGGCGGGCTCGTGGGCGGGCGGACGAGCGGCTCGCGAAAGTGCGCGGGCTCCTCGGCGGGCGCTTCGGCGGCTGCCGCCAGATGCAGCTCACAATGGCCGGGGAGGCTGCGCTGGTGGGTGCCGTGCGGGGCGAACAGGGGGTAGTCGTCACGCCCGGCGAGCGCCGCGTTCACCCAGGCCACCACCCGGGGCGCGCAGCGGCGGGTCTCGTTCTGGGGGGAGTGGCGGGG
>CAZONS010000449.1:0-2659 GCA_964581195.1 uncultured Thiobacillus sp.
AGGACGCCAAAACCAAGGATGGCAAGGCCAAACCTGGTCTCGAACCCGGCGAGATCGTCAGCAAGAACGATTACCAGGTCAACCAGGCGCTGATCCTGCTCAAGGGCCTCAACCTGCTGCAGGATCGCAAGGACTAGATCGTGTCGACGCCCAGCGACGTCGACAAACTGCGGGAGATCGTCTTCCATCCGCTGCCGCCCGAGCAGACCGAGCGCGCCCACGAACTGCTGTCCACCCTGCCCGGCCTGCGGGTCACGCGGACCGGGCCGCTGACCTTGCAACTGGCCTACCACATCGCCGAACACACCCTGCAAGACCTGGAAACCCTGCTTGGCCACAACGGTTTCCATGTCGAATCCACCCTGCTGATCCGGCTCAGGCGTACGCTGATCTACTACTGCGAACATGTGCAGCGGGAAAACCTGCACAAACCGGAAGTGCAGACGAAGAAATACAAGCCGCACATGGAGGCCTGGGAAAAACACCCGCACGGCGACCACGACGAAACGCCAACCGAGTGGCGACAGTACAAGTAGGTTGAGGCGAAAGGCGCGCGCTGAAACAACCCGCGCGGCGCCGAAGACCTCACGCCGCATGCCTGACACCTCACGATGAACGACACCCAACTCCTCCGCTATTCCCGCCACATCCTGCTCGACCAGGTCGGCATCGCCGGGCAGGAAGCCCTGCTCGCGGCGCACGTGCTGATCATCGGCGCCGGCGGGCTCGGCTCACCGGTGGCCCTCTATCTGGCGGCGGCGGGTGTCGGCCGGATCACCCTGGCCGACCACGACCAGGTCGATCTGACCAACCTGCAACGCCAGATCGCCCACGACCTCGCCGGCATCGGGCAGAACAAGGCGCGCTCCGCCGCAGCCCGCATGCGCGCGATGAATCCGGATATCGAGGTGATCCCCCTGCCCGCGCGCCTGGAGGGTGCGTCACTCATGGCAGCGGTGGCCGCCGCCGATGTGGTCCTCGACTGTTCCGACAACTTCGCCACCCGCCACGCGGTCAACCGTGCCTGTGTGGCGCTGCGCAAGCCGCTGGTCTCAGGCGCGGCGGTACGTTTCGATGGGCAGATCGCGGTATTCGATCGACGCCGCGAGGAAGCCCCCTGCTACGCCTGCCTGTTTCCAGAGCAGGCACAGGACGCGGAGATGCGCTGTGCCGAATTCGGCGTCTTCGCCCCGCTGGTGGGCGTCATCGGCACCATGCAGGCGCTGGAAGCGCTGAAACTTCTGGTCGGCATAGGCGACAGCCTGTCCGGCCGCCTGCTGTTGTTCGATGCCCTCGCCGCCGACTGGCGCGCCATCCGGTTGAAACGGGATCCGGGCTGCGAGGTCTGCCGCCCCAGCGCCTGAACGTAGGAAAGCCGGCGCGAAGCCGGCTTTCCTACCGGAATGCGCGAACTCAGTTCGCCAGCGCGGCGGCCAGCAGCTTCTGCAGCTCACCGGTCTGGTAGAGGTCGCGCATGATGTCGGAACCCCCGATGAACTGGCCACCGATGTAGAGCTGGGGAATGGTTGGCCAGTTGGCGTATTCCTTGATGGCGACGCGGATGGCGTCATCCTGCAGCACGTTGACCGCCACGAAATCGGTCACGCCGCAGGCCTTCAGGATGTTGGCCGCGTTTGCGGAAAAACCGCATTGCGGAAATTGCGGCGTGCCCTTCATGTACAACACCACCGGTTTGCTGGTGACCAACTGGTGAACCTGTTCCTTCATATCCATGACCGTACCCGATTAAGTTGACAAAAACTGTCGGGAATTATACGGATCGCGGTGAAGGGGTCAAGCCGGGCTGGCCTGAAAATCGAACGCGTCCGAGAAGAAAGCCTCCTCCGGCAGCCCGCGCGCCATGAAATCGCGGCGCGCTGCCTGCACCATGGGCGGCGCGCCGCAGACGTAGACCTCGTAGCCGGAGAGGTCGGCGAAGTCGGCGAGCACCGCCTCGTGCACACGGCCGCTGCGACCCGGCCAGTTGTCCTCGGGCGCCGGCTGATCCAGCACCGGAATGAAGTCGAAATGCGCGTGCTCGCTCTGCCAGCGCGCCGGCACCTCCGGCTGGTAGAGATCGCGCAGGCCGCGCGCGCCCCAGTAAAGCACGAACTGGCGGTCGATCTCATGATGGAAGGCGTGCGCGAGCATGCTCTTGATCGGCGCGAAGCCGGTACCACCGGCGACGAGGATCACCGGCTTGTCCGATTCACGCAGGAAGAAGCTGCCATGCGGGCCATTGATGCGCATGATGTCCTTGACCTTCATCGCCCCGAACACATGATCGGTGAAGCGCCCCCCCGGAACATGGCGCACATGCAACTCCAGCAAGGCATCGTCTTCCGGCGAGTTGGCCAGCGAGAAACTGCGCCGCTGGCCGTCCTTGAGCAGAAAGTCGATGTACTGACCCGGCAGGAACTGCAGGCGTTCGTTGGCCGGCAACTTGAGGAAGAGCGCCATCACGTCGTCCGCCACCTTTTCCATCCGCTCCACCCGGCAGGGCAGCGTCTTCACCGGGATATCCTTGACCGCGCCGACCTCCTTGACCTCGATGCTCAGATCACTCCTGGCCGTCGCGCAGCAGAACAGGGCCATGCCGCGAGCCTTGTCCTCGGGCGTCAACGCGGTTTCCTGATAGACGCCCAGGTCCACGTCGCCC
>CAZONS010000450.1:0-2658 GCA_964581195.1 uncultured Thiobacillus sp.
GTCGAGATGAAGGAGAAGAAGGCGCGCGTCGAGGACGCCCTGCACGCCACCCGCGCCGCGGTCGAGGAAGGCATCGTGGCGGGCGGCGGTGTCGCCCTGCTGCGCGCCGGCCATGCCATCACCGGTCTGAAGGGTGACAACCACGACCAGGACGCCGGCATCAAGATCGTCATGCGCGCCATCGAGGAGCCGCTGCGCCAGATCGTCGGCAACTGCGGCGAGGAAGCTTCCGTGGTGGTCAACAAGGTGCTGGAAGGCAAGGGCAACTTCGGCTACAACGCCGGCACCAGCGAGTACGGCGACATGATGGAGATGGGCGTTCTCGACCCCACCAAGGTGACCCGTACCGCGCTGCAGAACGCCGCTTCCGTGGCTTCCCTGATGCTGACCACCGACTGCATGGTGGCCGATCTGCCGGAAGACAAGAAAGGCGGCGGCGCCCCCGACATGGGCATGGGCGGCGGCATGGGTGGCGGCATGGGCGACATGGGCTTCTAAGTCCGGTTGGCCTGGCCGGAGCCGCGCTCCGGCCAACCGCAATACGAAACCCCGCTTCGGCGGGGTTTCGTTTTTGTAGCCCGGATAGTCGCCATCACCCGCCTGCCCGGCAAGCGATCATCGAATCTGTTGGCGTGGTGATTTGCGCCCTTGCCCGCATGCTTGCCGGCACAGCCACCGTGCTGTCCCAGTCCAGCGTCAACGAAGACATGAAGTTCGTCACCGCCGGCATGAACCCGATGAACCTGCAGCGCGGCATTCTCGGGATATGCGCGAGCAAGACCCCCGATTTCGCTGATCGTCGCATGGCGATGCTGGCCTATTGGCCATTCGGGCGTGTGCCCCTATAGTGAGGCCATGAAACAGCCCTTGAGCCTGCGCTGGCAGTCTTCCAGCCGCTACCACACGGCGATCCTGACACCCGATCTGTTCGGGGGATGGGTGTTGGTGACGACTTCGGGAAGTCGTGTCGGCAGGGGCGGCCGGATGCGCCAGCTGCCTTTGCGGGATTACGCGCAGGGACTGGAAGCACTGCGGCGCCTGCGCCACCAAAGGCGTCTGGAGGGCTATGTCTGCCGTGGAGCGGCCTTCTCGGGCCTGGATCATCTCGACGTGCATGACGCGGATGTGCGCGCCGCCGGCGCTTTGGCGCTTCTGCGCGTCTTTCGCGCCTGGGACGTGGACGAGGCCGAACAGGCCACCCTGCTCGGTCTGGGCCAGAAGGCGCTGGGAAGCTTGCTCGACGGTTGCGTGCTGGCCGACGAACCGGAGTTGTTGGGCCGCACCCGGCATCTCCTGGCGATCAACAAGGTATTGCGCCTGCGTTTCGGCAACGACGCCGATGCCTTGCGCGCGTGGTTGCGGCGGCCCTGTCCGAACCTGAATGGTCAGGCGCCGTTGCCCGCCATGCTGGCATCACTGGCGTCGCTGGCGCGCCTGCGCGACCAACTGAGTCATGCCTCCGACCGGGCGCGCACTTGCGCCAACGCCAACGCCCAAGGCTGATTACGCGGCGGATGCGCCGGCCCCTTGCATCCGACGCTGTCGACCCTCTTGCCCGGGGTACGATGGAAGCCCCGCCGCCACGACTTTCCGCCGGACCACCCGCCGCCTGAACCGCCGCCGTGTGACAGCCGCCTTTTCCCTTTCCAGGATTGCCCCATGCGTACCGAGACTCCCACCGCCATCCATCTCAAGGACTACACGCCGCCGACCTGGCTGATCGACACGGTCGATCTTCATGTCGCCCTCCATGACGGCCACGCCGAAGTGCGCGCGCGGCTGGCCTGCCGACGCAATCCGCGGGGCGCCGGAGCCGACCTCGTTCTCGACGGCGAGGACCTGGCGCTGCTTGCGGTCAGCCTCGACGGCGCGCCGCTGGCGCCGGATCGCTACGCGTCGGGCGAGGACCGGCTGACCCTGTCCGGGCCACTGCCCGACGCCTTCCAGCTGGAAACCGTGGTTCGCATCGAGCCGGATCAGAACACCCAGCTCTCCGGCCTCTACCGCTCCCGCGACGGCTATTTCAGCCAATGCGAGGCGGAAGGCTTCCGCCGCATCACCTTCTTTCCCGACCGCCCAGACGTGATGGCGCGCTACACCTGCACCATCGAGGCTGATCGCGCGCGCTTCCCACAACTCCTCTCCAACGGCAATCTCGTGGCGAGTGGCGAGGCGGAAGGCGGCCGCCACTGGGCGCGCTGGGAAGATCCCTTCGCCAAGCCCTGCTACCTGTTCGCCCTGGTCGCCGCGAATCTGGACGTGCTGGAGGACCATTTCGTCACCGCTTCCGGGCGCGAGGTGCGGCTGGCGGTCTATGTGGAACCCGGCAAGCTCGACCAGTGCGACCACGCCATGGCCGCGTTGAAGAAGGCGATGCGCTGGGACGAGGCGCGCTTCGGTCTGGAGATGGACCTCGATCATTACATGATCGTCGCGGTGGGCGACTTCAACATGGGGGCCATGGAGAACAAGGGCCTCAACATCTTCAACACCAAGTACGTGCTGGCTCGCCCCGACACCGCGACCGACGCCGATTACCAGAACATCGACCGCGTCGTCGCCCACGAGTATTTCCACAACTGGACCGGCAACCGCGTCACCTGCCGCGACTGGTTCCAGCTCTCGCTCAAGGAGGGCCTCACCGTCTTCCGCGACCAG
>CAZONS010000451.1:0-2656 GCA_964581195.1 uncultured Thiobacillus sp.
GCCTCGCAGCGGAGGCGCCAGACTTCGGCCGTCAAGGCGTCGGCGCTCATCGCTCGGCCGCTGACGCGTCAGCCCGATCAGCAACCCACGCCTCGAGGTCCGCGAAGCGCCAACCGACCGCGCGACGCCCGAGCACGATCCGCGGCGGGAAGGTGCCTGCCGCCTCGAGGCGCTGAACCTGGCGGGCGCTCAAGCCGACCAGGGCCGGCAGGTCTGCTTTTCTGACAATCAAAGGGTTGGTCATAGTGGCCTCCGTCGTTGCTGGTCCAGCCGCCGCATGCCGCGACGAATACGGCCGAATCATACCGCCAAAGAAAGCGAGCTTCAAGCTGTAAGTTGCTGTAAACAGGCAGGTTACGATATTTGTTAGGTACGCAAAACCGCCGATATGGCGAAGTTGCGTACCTAAGTGCGGCGGGCGGTGGCGTTGACGGCTCGCAGGGCCGCTTTGAGGGTGGGGCCGGTGTCGGTGTTGGGGGCAAATCCGCAAGTCCGCGCTAAGGCGGCAAGAGCTGGCGTACAAACGTCTCGGTAGGGGGCCCGATTGTCGCGAGAAGAAAACCCCATCATGGTCTTGATGTACCTCACGACGGCCGTGGCGAGCTCAATATTCGCTTGCCTGCGCGCGGCGTTTTCTCGAAGCGGAACGGCCTTCTTGACGTCGCAGTTTTCCACAACTGATTCGCGGATGTGGTCGAGAATGCACTGGATCGGGTCCCCGTCATTGCTCCAGCAGCCCAGCCGTCCGATCAAGTTTCTTAGCTTCGCGCGGTCATCGAAGTCTGGCGGGAAAAACGTGGCGATCGTTTCGGCTTCAGCCTGGCGGTACTCGTCTGCAGTAGGCGGCAAGCCTCTGTGCATGAGGCCGAGACGGGGCTCTAGCGGTCCGTCTATCCAGCAGTCATGCTCGTCTAGCGCCTGGTCGCGGCCCTCCGCAGAGCATACGATTCTCCGTCTCAGTTCGTGGCCGCAGTCGCGCCACGCGCGCAGGGCGTGGTCGAGTGCTTGCGTCAGAGTGGCTAGAGCGTCGCTCACTTCCGCCCTTGGCCGGTGGTCTTCCATTCTGGCGCGGTACCTCTCGGAAACGAGTTTGATCCGCGAATCGATCAGTCCGCAAAGGCGCGGGGCTTCGTCTGGCTGCTCGACCAGACTGCAAATTTGTGCGATCCGCTTCCGTTCGGAGTCGCTAAGATAGCAGTTCATCGCTGACCGCCTTCCGCTGCTTCCTGGCCGACGATCCGCAGCAGCTCGCCCTCCCATGACTCCATGGCCGCGCGCTTCTCTGGGTCGTAGCTGGCGCGGTCGTAAACCGCAGTCACGCCCCGATCCTTATGATTGAGGATCTTCGCCAGCACGACCCGGGGCACGCCCGCGCTCGCCATTTTGGTAGCTGCCGTGCGTCGTAGATCGTGCGCCGTGAAGCCGGGGAAGCCGGCTTCTTTCTGCGAGCGGCGCAGCGCGTGGCCGATCACGTTATGGTCGATCGGGCGCGTGGCGTCCCGGCCGGCGAAAACAAAGCCGCCGTCGCCAATAGCCGCGGCGCGGGCCAGGATCGACAAGGCGAGCTTTGAAAGCGGAACGCGATGTTCCAGGCCGTTTTTCGAGCGGGCCGCTGGTATCGTCCACCAGGCGGCGGCACGGTCGACCTCAAACCAGCTCATGCCGGTAACCTCGCCGATCCTCTGCCCGGTGACCAGGGCGAGCCGCAGCGCCAGGGCGGTGCCTTCGGACATCGGCACGGCCCCCGGTTCGCCGGCCTTGCAGAGCGAGGTCCAGACGTGCCGCAGCTCGCGGTCGTTCAGTACGCGGTCGCGCGGTTGGTCGCGGCCGGGCACCTTCACGCGGTCGCAGGGCGATGTCTCGACGAGGTCCACGCCGATGCCCCAGTTGTAGATCGCCCTCAGCAGTCCGAACACCCGGCGCGCCTGCACGGGTGTCTCGTTGGCGATCGTTTCGACGGCCTCAATCACGTGTCGGCGTGTGACCTCGGCCGCTTTCTGGTCGCCAAATAGCGGCACCAGGAAGCGGTCGATGTATGCCTTATCGGCGGGCCAGGATCGCTTCTGGCGCATGGCGTAGCGCTCGAGATAGGCGGTCGTGAGATCGGCAACGGTCGGGGCTTGTCGCCGCCGGGTGCGCTCGCTGTCGAGCTGGTCGGCCGGGTCTATGCCCTTCTGTAGGGTCTCGAGGTGTTCTTCGCACAAGCGCCGGGCATCGGCGAGCCCGATCGTGGGGAACCGGCCGAGCGACAGGCGGCGCTGCCGGCCGGCGGGGGTTCTGTAGAACATGGTCCATGTCTTTGTTCCGGTCTTGCCGATCCTCACGGCGAGCGGCCGGCCTTCGTCGAAAACCTCATACTGCGCGCCGCGCGGGCGCAGGTTTTCGACCTTGTAGGGTGTCAGTTTCGGCAAGATTGTCCTCCCGACAAAGGGTCAAGTACCTTGAATCGAGGTAACATCAAGGTAACAATTACGGCTGACAACGCGCGTCCGCTCTTGTCATGTTGTGACGCGATACAATCACACAAGTGCAGGCCTGTCAACAGAAAAGCCCAGCTCTTTGTCATGTTCTGTCGTGCTCCTGTCACGGTGTGAAATTTGATTGACAGACAAGAGGTCACTGGTTCGAATCCAGTATCGCCCACCAGCACTGCCAA
>CAZONS010000452.1:0-2646 GCA_964581195.1 uncultured Thiobacillus sp.
GACAGATCCCGGCGGAAGGCGCGATGAGGCCGCTTTTCCGCCCTACGGTGGGGCGACGGGCACCCCCACTCGGCGTAGGTCGGAAAAGCCGGCGGCCTCTTGCCGGCGCCTTCCGACAGATCCCGGCGGAAGGCGCGATGAGGCCGCTTTTCCGCCCTACGGTGGGGCGCCGGGCACCCCCACTCGGCGTAGGTCGGAAAAGCCGGCGGCCTTTTGCCGGCGCCTTCCGACAGATCCCGGCGAAAGGCGCGATGAGGCCGCTTTTCCGCCCTACGGGGTGAGCTTGGCCTGGTCATGCCGGCACCTCTTCCTGTTTGGCTGCCTTGGCGGCTTCCGCCGCCGCCTTCTTCGCCGCATCCGCCGCCGCCTTCTTCGCGGCGCGCTGGCGCGCGGCTTCCTCGCGCTCGCGGACGATGCGCGCCATCCGCTCGCTGCGTTCCTCCGCCAGCTTTTTCGTCGCCTCGTTCTTCATCTTCAGGCGCTCGCGGGCGGCGAGGTCGCCCTTGGCATGGTTGAAGTAATGCACCAGCGGAATGTGCGAGGGACAGACGTAGGAACAGGCGCCGCAGGCGATGCAATCCTTCAGGCCCCAGTCCACCGCCCCGGCGGGATCGCCGGCGCGGATGCGGGCGGCCATCTCCAGCGGCAGCAGACCCATCGGACAGGCGCGCACGCAGGTGGAACAGCGGATGCAGGGGCCGGGACGGCGGGCCTCCACTTCCTTGTGGGTCAGCGCCAGGACACCGCCGCTCCCCTTCACGATCGGTACATCCAGGCTGGACAACTGGGTGCCCATCATCGGCCCGCCCAGGACCAGGCGCGCCGGATCGCCGGCCAGGCCGCCGCTGGCGCGGATCAGGTCGGACGCGAGCGCGCCGATCGGCACTTCCAGGTTGCCGGGCGCCAGCACGGCGCCGCCGCTGACGGTGACGATCCGGGAGACCAGCGGCCGCCCCAGGCACAGCGCCTGCTGTACCGCGTAGGCGGTGCCGACGTTGTGCACCAGCACGCCGACATCCGCCGCGCGGCCGCCGGCGGGGACTTCCAGGCCGGTGAGCACCTGGATCATCTGTTTCTCAGACCCCATCGGATACATCGCCGGCACCGCCACCACCTTCACCTCGCCACCGGCGGCGGCGGCGGTCATCGCCGCGATGGCCTCCGGCTTGTTGTCCTCGATGCCGACCAGCACCTCGCGGGCGCCGGTGGCGTGACGGATCAGGCGGATGCCCTCGACCACCTCGCGCGCCCGCTCCCGCATCAGACGGTCGTCGCAGGTCAGATAGGGCTCGCACTCGCCGCCGTTCATGATCAACGTGCGCACCTCGCTGCCGCGCGAGAGATTGAGCTTCACCGCCGAGGGAAAGGCGGCGCCGCCGAGACCGACGATGCCGGCGGCGCCCACCCGCTGCGCGACCTGCTCCGGCGACAGGCCGAAGGGATCGGCGGGCGCGTCGCAATCGATCCACACCTCGTCGCCATCGGCCTCGATGATCAGCGTCGCCAGCGGCAGGCCGGAGGGATGCGGCGCCGGATAGTCGCCAAGGGCAACCACCCGGCCGGAGGTCGGCGCATGCACCGGCGCCGACAGCGCCCCCTGGCTGGCGGCCAGCAACTGCCCCTTCCTCACCTGCTCTCCGACCATGACCAGATGCTTGGCGGCGGCGCCGATATGCTGCTGCAGGGGGACGAACAGCCGGTCGGGTAGCGGCAACCGGCGGATCGGCGGTTCGGCGGACAGGTCCTTGCGCCCTTCCGGATGGACGCCGCCTCGGAATTTGAAGAGTTTCATGCCGCCGCCTCCGGTCGCGACCAGTACCAGGTCTGCAGGGTCGCGGGCAGCGTGACCATGCGCGTCGCCTCGGTCGGGCAGACGTCGACACACTTGCCGCAGGCGGTACAGGCCTCTCTGAACACCGCGTGAATCTGTTTGGCCGCGCCCATGATCGCGTCGGTGGGGCAGACCTTGTAGCACTTGGTGCAACCGATGCAGAGATCCTCCAGCACTTCCGCCACCTGAGGCGCGCTGTCGGCCGTAGCGGACGCCCCGGCCTCGACACCCAGGCGAGCGGCCAGCGCCTCCACCAGGGGACGACCGCCAGGCGGGCAGAGGGTGATCGGCGCGCTGCCGTCGGCGAGCGCCTGGGCGGCGCCGGTGCAGCCTGGGTATCCGCACTGGCCGCACTGCGAGCCGGGCAGCATGGCCTCCAGTTCCGCCACCAGCGGATTGCCCTCCACCTTCAGGCGAATGGCGGCGTAGCCGAGGCCGAAGCCGAGGGCCAGACCGAGCAGGGTGAGACTCAACAGAGCGGCGATCATCGATCTCTCCTGGAACGTGGATCGGTGCGCGCGGCGCACCCTACACGGGATAGGCGGCTCATCACACCAACCCCGCAAAGCCCATGAAGGCGAGCGACAACAGTCCCGCCACCACGAATCCGATCGGCGCGCCGGCGAAGGCGGCCGGCACCTGGGCCAGCGCCAGGCGCTCACGCAGACCGGCGAACAGCAGCAACACCAGAGTGAAGCCGAGCGCCGAACCGAAGCCGTAGAGCAGGCTGGACACGAAGGCATGCTTTTCCTGCACGTTCAGCAGGGCGACGCCGAGCACCGCGCAGTTGGTGGTGATCAGCGGCAGGTAGATGC
>CAZONS010000453.1:0-2645 GCA_964581195.1 uncultured Thiobacillus sp.
GGCCGGCGCGTCCTTACCCGGAGCCAGCAGCTCGGTGCCCTGGGTCTTCAACCAGGAAACGAGCAACTGAGGCAGGGCGGTGAGATTCATGTCCTGGCCGCGATGTCCGGGTTCACGCCTCGGAGTGACGCAGGGCGATGATCAGTTCGGCCTCGCTGCGTGAAATGCCCAGCTGCGCGGCCAGATCCGCCGCCGCCACGCCTTCCCGCGCCAGGCGCATGGCATCGGCGTAGGTGGTTGCCTGGGTATCGAGCGAGGATTCCATCGGCGGCTTGGCCTCCAGATTCTCCAGCCGTGTCCGGAGCGCGGCGAGCTCGCTTTCCAGAGCCTGGATGCGGGCATCCACCGCCGCGGTCGCGGCGGGTTGGCGGCGGCGCGCGAACAGGAGCGTTTCCAGCAGATAGATGACCGTGGCGAACACCGCGGAAAGAATCACGAACGCCAGGAGTTCACGACCGGAAAAAGTCAGTTGATCCAGCATGACGACGACACGAGCGACCCGTTATGAGAGATGGGGCCATAACGGCCACCCAGGGGAATACTTTAGCGGGAAGCGCGGGAAGTCGCGGCCCGGCGTAGTCGTCGATCAGAGCGCCCGGCTCCGCTGGCGGCTCTTTGGGCGTCGCCGGTTTCCTGCGACGCGGCCCCCGCTTGCGCTGCTTTTCCTTGAGCTGTTCCCGCCAGTGTTCCAGCGGCAACTCGGAGTGATCGCCGATGCGCACGTCGATGCGCATCGGGTCGACGTCGGTCACCGAATCACGGGCGCAGTCGCGGCGGAACACACGGGTGCGAGGGTTCATTTCAACTCTGGATTTCACGGCGCTTCCTCCACGATCCAACCATGATCCAGTCTAGCAACCTGTCGGACTTTGGAATCTCCGGCCGCTTTTCGCTATCGGAGCCCAAAGTCCGACAGGCTGCTAGCCCGGATATTGCATGAATACTCGCGCGCCCTCGCTGGCCCCTTATTCGCACTGGAAAGTTTTGCTCAGTCGGGCGTATGAATGACTACGCCGCTCCTTCGCAAAACTTCCATTACAAACAATGGTCTGCGCGATCATCACGCGAATTCATGCAATATCCGGGCTAGTTCACGGTTCAGTAGGCCTTGAGCACGGTCTGGCCGCGAATCAGGGCGCCGTCGCGGCCGCGCAAGCGAAGTTTGCGCACGATCTGGGGCTCCTCGCCGATGCTCTTGGACAGTTTCACGCCATGGAAGCCGTTGATGTCGAGCCAGTCGCGCTTGGCGATGGCGGCGCAGCAGCCCCAGACCGGGCCGGCATGGAGGCTGAGGCCGGCGCGTTCGACCGGGGTATAGGCGGTCTCCGGCGCGCCATCCATGCGCTCGCGGGCGCCGCTCGCCGTATCCAGGCGGGTGGGCTGGAAGGCGATGTAGCCGTATTCGGGAAAGGTCTGGAGGTGCCGTTCGAGGGTGAGGTCGAAGGCTTCCGGCAGTTCGACGACGTTGTCGTCGATCTCGATCAGCGTGGCGCCCTCGGCGGCCGCGAAGAGCTGGCGATAGTAGTCGACCGAGTCGTTGCGCGTGTTCCAGTGCACCCGCGCGCGCGGATGTTGCTCCAGCACGCGCGCGGTGTGGTCGCTCGACGCGTTGACGCCGACCAGGATTTCGTAATCGTCGCCGCCCGCCCTGGCCTGGATTTCCGTCAGGCAACGGTCGAGCAGGTCGGCGCGGTTCCAGGTCAGCACGATGAAGCTGAAACGATGCTTCGGCCGGTAGCCCTCGGCGCGGGCGCGGCCGAGCATGATCTGGCGGCGCCAGGGCTCGAAGAGCGCCGCCGGCAGTAGCGCATGCACGCTGAGCGCATGACTCCAGAGGCCAAAATAGGTGAAGAACTCCAGGATCAACCGTTGCGCTTCCGGCGCTTGCGGATGCGCGCCGTAAAGTTCGACAGCGCGTTGCACCCAGTGCGTCGCTTCCACCAACGAGGTGCTGTTGATCGCCTTGTAGAGCACCTCGAATACCCGGCTCAACGCCGGGAGATGGCTTTCACGCGCGGCAAACGCCTTGAGCGTGGAGGCGGCCAGATCGGCATCGCCCTTGGCATAGGCTTGCAGGGCGATGCCCAGTTGCAGCGCGCCTTCGGGGTCGTCCGCCAGTCCGAAATGCGTAGCCAGGGCCTCGAAGCGCGCCATGCCCTCGCTCATGAAATCGCTGACGGCCAGGGCATCGGGAAGGAGATCGGGGGCGGGGTCGAAGGGGCGCATGGTGTTCATGGCAGCCACGCCCGCTGCCAGACATCGAGATGGTCTTCCAGCATCCAGTTCGCGTGGATGTACGCGCGCAGGGCATCGCCACGGCGCGCCAGTTCGTCGCGATCGGCGACATGGGCGCGGATCGCCTCGACCCAGGACTTGAACTTGTTCGGCACCCGGGTGACCGGATAGTCGCCCCGATACGGGGTGATGTCGGTACAGATCACCGGGTAGCCCAGGACGCCGTATTCGAGCAGGCGCAGATGGCTCTTGCCATGATTGAAGGGCACGTCCTCGAGCGGCGCGACCGCGAGGTCGAGATCGAGACTGGCCAGGCCCTTGGGATAGGCGTCCAGCGTCACGCCGGCGTAGTACTCCGCGACATGGGGCCGGATCTCTTCCGGGCACATGCCGAAGAACACCCAGTCCAC